>NZ_JBHVAK010000024.1:0-4835 GCF_042667085.1 Nocardia sp. NPDC057353 | reverse complement strand
ACACCTACCGGGAGGCGGGGCGAGTCGGCGAAGCGATCGAACTGTACGAGCAGCTGCTCACCGAGGTGCGGCGGGTCCTCGGCGACGACCACCCCGACACCCTGACCACCCGCCACAACCTCGCCCACACCTACCGGGAGGCGGGGCGAGTCGGCGAAGCGATCGAACTGTACGAGCAGCTGCTCACCGAGGTGCGGCGGGTCCTCGGCGACGACCACCCCCACACCCTGATCACCCGCAACCAGCTCGCCACCGCCTACGAGACGGCGGGGCGGGTTGGCGAGGCCATCGAACTGTTCGAGCAGCTGCTCACCGACAACCGCCGAGTCCTCGGCGACGACCACCCCGGCTCCCTGACCACCCGCCACAACATCGCCCACGCCTACCAGGAGGCGGGGCGAGTCGGCGAGGCCATCGAACTGTACGAGCAGCTGCTCACCGACAACCGCCGGGTCCTCGGCGACGACCACCCCGACACCCTGATCACCCGCAACCAGCTCGCCTACGCCTACCGGGCGGCGGGGCGGGTCGGCGAGGCGATCGAGCTGTTCGAGCGGGTGCTCACCGACCGGCGCCGGGTCCTCGGCGACGACCACCCCGACACCCTGGCCACCCGCCACAACCTCGCCGGCGCCTACCGGGCGGCGGGGCGGGTCGGCGAGGCGATCGAGCTGTACGAGCGGGTGCTCACCGACCGGCGCCGGGTCCTCGGCGACGACCACCCCGACACCCTGAACACCCGCAATGAGTTCACCGCAGCGCGGAAGCGGCGAGGTTCTCGATGAACTGATTTCGCTAGTGCCGGTCAGTCGAGCGACGCGGTACCGCTGTTCGCGACTCCCGCGTCGCGGGCCGCTCTCACCTCGCCGTGGACCACGGCCAGGCTGACCCCGACCCCCCGGGCGATCTCGCGCAGGGATTCCCCTTCGGCGTGGCGGGCCAGGATCGCGCGGCGCTTGTCGGCGTCGACCACCCGCGGCCGGCCACCCTTCCGCCCACGCTTCGCGGCAGCGGCCAGGCCGTCGCGGGTCTTGCGGGCGATGTCGCGGCGCCGGTCCTCGGCCAGGGCGAGGGCCAGGTCGAGGATGAGGCTGCGCTCGGTGTGCTCCCCGGCGGCGATGCCGTGCAGCACCTTCACCTGAATGCCCTGCTCGAACAGATCGTTGAGCACCAGCAGGCCTTCGAGCAGGTTGCGGCCGAGCCGGTCGGCCTCCTGCACCACGAGCATGTCCTCGGCGCGCAGGTACGCCAGCGCCGCCTGCAGCCCGGGCCGGTCGGCCACGGCGAGCTTGCCGGAGATCTTCTCCTCGAACACCTTCACGCAGATCGGGTCCAGGTCATCGTGCTGGCGCGCGGTCTCCTGCTTCGACGTGCTCACCCGGACCAGACCGACCAACGCCACGGGAATCTCCTCCGAGATCGTTCGGGAAACGTGTTCGACAACCAGGCGCGAGCCTACCGGTTTCCGAACGGGTTTCCGAACACTTACTCCTGCGAGTTCTCCGGCGGCGGTTCGAGGTAGGTGCGTGTTCGGAAAACGAAGGCTCAGGAGGCCCGCCAGCAGGTGTCGGTAGTTCGAATGACAGTGAGCTGTGGGGTTTTCGGCTAGGGTCGCCGGGCCGGTGCACCGTGGTGGCCGGTTTCGGCGTGCTGGGAGGGTGGTTGTGGAGATCGAGTTGAGCAAGGCTGTGGCCGGGCTGCGCGATGAGTTGCTGGCGGCTTCGGCTGCTGGCGTGGGTTCGTCACTACCGTTCGCGGTCGGTCCGATCGAGTTGTCGTTCGAGGTCGAGCTGCGCGTGGATACCAAGGCCAAGGCGGGGTTCAAGGCGTGGGTGGTCACCGGTGAGGTCGAGGCGGGTGCCGGGCGTACTCGCCGGCATCGGGTGAGCGTGACGTTGACCCCGCAGGCTCCCGGTGGCGGGCCCGTTCTGGTCGGCAGCGACCGCGAGGACGAGCAGCCCTCGGACCAGTCCGACTACGTCGAGCCCTGACCCGCCGCCACGAGGTATTTCGGCGAGGAATTTCGAGGAAGGGTTGGTGGGGGTGCAGCGTGAGCGGGTGGTCCGGGTCAGCGGGGTTTCGGCGGGGTCGGGGTATCTGATCGGGCCGTCGTTGGTGCTGACCTCGGCTCATGTCGTGGGCGAATCCGGTGAGGTCGGGCTGCTGCGGCCGCGGGACCGCGTCGGTTACACCGGCACGGTGGTGTGGCGGGGGACCGCGGCGGGCCGTGACGACGCCGCGCTGGTGCATATCTCGGATCCGGGGTGGCAGCCTCCCGCGGTGGCTGCGGTGGTGTGGGGGCGAACGGTGACCGACCGCCCACGCGCGCGGTGTCAAAGCTGGGGGATGCCGGATTTCGTGCAGAGCGAGGGTCCCGGGGTCGAGACCTTCCAGGCCACGGGCCGGATCAATCCCGGCACCACGATGTCGGCCAACCGCTACACCGTCGAGCTCGACGAGCACCCGCCCGCCGACCTAGGGCGATCACCGTGGCAGGGGATCTCGGGGGCCGCGGTGTTCTGCGGGGATCTGCTGGCCGGGGTGATTGCCGAGGACCCGGCCCACCGTTCGCATGCCGCGTTGTCTGCGGTGCCGGCCTATGTCCTGCTGAGCAGGCCGGGATTCCGTGCGGCGGTCGAGAAGTACAGCGGGACGGCGGGGTTGCGGTGGGAGCCGGTCGAGCTGGCCGAGCTGATGGACTCGCAGTCCCCGCTGAAGAACACGACCGCGCTGGGGTCGCCGTCGGGGCTGTTGCTGGCCCGGCGTGCGGTGGTGCCGTTCCGGCCCGGCCGCGAGACGCTGCTCGGCCGGTTGCACGCCTGGGCGGGTGAGCCCGGGGCTGGGGTGTGGCTGCTGCACGGGCCGGGCGGTCAGGGTAAGACCCGGCTGGCGCACGACTTCGGTGAACAGCTCACCGGCAAGCGGTGGTCGGTGCTGTGGCTCGACCCCGCCCACACCGACCGCGAGCGGTTGGAGCTGCTCGGACAGGTCAACGATTCGCTGCTGGTGGTCATCGACTACGCCGAGTCCCGCCCCGCCCAGCTCGCCACCGTGCTCGACACCGCCGCCACGGCCGCGGCCGCGGGCCGGGTGGTGAAGGTGCTGCTGCTGGCCCGCACCGTCGGGGACTGGTGGAACGATGTCGCCGTGGGCGGTCCCGGCGCGGAGGAACTCACCGAGTCCGCCCACGTCACCGGTCTGGAGCCGCTGGATGCCACCAGCAGCGGCCGTGAGGCCACCTACCGGGCCGCGGTCGGGGCCTTCGCCGCCACCCTGCCGGCCCTGTCGCAGGCCGGATCCCATGACTGGGACCGGGCAGCGGCCGCGGTGCTCGACACCCCGGGGCGTGATCTCGGAGACGGGACGACTGTGTTGGGTGTGCAGATGCAGGCCTTGGCCGACCTGCTCGATACCGGCACCGCCACCGACTCCGCGAGCAACGGCCGGACCCCGGAGGATCGGGTTCTGCTGCACGAGCGCCGCTACTGGGAATACACCATGGACTCGGTGGGGCTCGCCGAGGTGGGGGTGGCGGTTCTCGAAGACACCGTCGCGGCCACCGCGGTGCTCGGCCCGGCCACGACCGGGGAACTCGATGTGGTGATCAGGCGCGTGCCGGCGCTGTCCGACCAGCCCCTGCTGGTGCGGGGCAGAGTGCGGGACTGGTTGATGAGCCTCTACCCCGGCCACACCGACACCGCCTTCGGCGGGCTCGCACCGGACCGGATCGCGGAATACCTCGTCGGGCGCCGCGTCCTCGCCCCCCGACGCCCCAGCATCATCGACACCCTCGCCACCACCCTCACCGACACCCCGCAAGCCGAGTACCTACTCACCGTGTGCACCCGCGCCGCCGCCCACCCTCCACTGGCCGCGGTCGGCGAGCACCTCACCGACTGGTGCGCCCGCAACCCCGACACGCTTCTGCCCGCAGCGATCGCCGCCGCCACCCGCGTCGAAAAATCCCAACCCCTCACCACCGCCCTCGACCACGCCATCTCCGCAACCAGCACCGAAACACTCCAAACCCTGCACACCCTCATCCCGCACCAGACTCAAGCCCTCGCCCCCACCGCGACCACACTGCTGCAAGCCCTCGTAGACCGGCTTCGCGGCGAAGATGACCCCCATTCATCAGTCCTCGCCATGAGCGTGAACAACCTCGCGGTCCGGCTCAGCGGGCTCGGCCGCGCCGAAGAGGCCCTGACCGCCGGCGAAGAGGCCACCGAGCTCTACCGGACGCTGGCCACCCAGCGCCCCGACGCCTACCTGCCCGACCTCGCCACGAGCCTGAACAACCTCGCGAACCAGCTCGGCGGGCTCGGCCGCGCCGAAGAGGCCCTGACCGCCATCGAGGAAGCCGTCCAGCTCCGCCGGACGCTGGCCACCCAGCGCCCCGAGACCTACCTGCCCGACCTCGCCATGAGCCTGAACAACCTCGCGGTCCGGCTCGGTGAGCTCGGCCGCCTCGAAGAGGCCCTGACCGCCATCGAGGAAGCCGTCCAGCTCCGCCGGACGCTGGCCACCCAGCGCCCCGACGCCTACCTGCCCAAGCTCGCCACGAGCCTGAACAACCTCGCGAACCGGCTCGATGGACTCGGCCGCCTCGAAGAGGCCCTGACCGCCATCGAGGAAGCCGTCCAGCTCCACCGGACGCTGGCCACCCAGCGCCCCGACGCCTACCTGCCCGACCTCGCGGGAAGCCTGAACAACCTCGCGAACCAGCTCAGCGGGCTCGGCCGCGCCGAGCAGGCCCTGACCGCCATCGAGGAAGCCGTCCAGCTCCGCCGGACGCTGGCCACCCAGCGCCCCGACGCCTACCTGCCCGACCTCGC
>NZ_JBHVAK010000023.1:0-96773 GCF_042667085.1 Nocardia sp. NPDC057353 | reverse complement strand
GGGCGGTACCGCACCGCCCGGACCCGGCGCCGCCGATCTCACAGGCTGCCCGCGCCCGTCGACGGCTCGTTCACCGAGGCGCGCGGCCCGGTGAGGAAGACCAGACGGAACTTGCCGATCTGCACCTCGTCGCCGTTCTGCAGCTCCGAGGAGTCGACCGGCTCCCGGTTCACGTAGGTGCCGTTCAGGCTGCCGACGTCGACCACCTGGAACGAATCGTCGTCCTGCCGGAACTCGGCGTGCCGACGGCTCACGGTGACGTCGTCGAGAAAGATGTCGCTGTCCGGATGCCGGCCCGCCGACGTGGTCGGCTGGTCCAGCAGGAACCGCGAACCCGCGTTGGGACCCCGCTTGACGACCAGGAGGGCAGCCCCGACGGGCAGCCCCTCGACCCCCTGCACCGGCTGTTCGCCTGCCGGCTCTGCGGAGCGCGACGCGTCGACCTCGTTCAGGAAATCCGCGCGGAAGACCGACGTGGTCTCGGCCGCGCTCTCCCCGTAACCCGGGTCATTGTTCTCGCTCACCGTTTCTCTCCTCCTCGAACCTGATTATCCATGCAAGCAGGTGAAGCCATGTCCGACACGAGCGTGTCGCGACGCCGGATTCTCGCACTCGGCGACGGCCGATGGCGTTGGCATCGACCGTACCCTGCCAGGGTGTCGCTGTGCAGGGAGAACCGGGAAGGCCGGATCAGCCCCCGATAACTCCTCGGTAACCCTCCGCGTCGAGCAGTTCCCCGAGCGTTTCGTCGAGGCCGCCCGGGTCGGCGACCTCCAGCTCGAAGAGCCACCCGGCGTCGTACGGGTCGCTGTTCAGCGTCTCCGGGGCCGACCCCAGATCCTCGTTCACCGCAACGATTCTCGCGGCCAGCGGGGCGTAGATGTCGGAGACGCTCTTGGTGGACTCCACCTCCGCGATGCCGTCGCCCGCGGCGACCTCCTTGTCGACCTCGGGCAACTGCACGAACACGACGTCACCCAGTTGTGACTGGGCATAGTCGGTGATCCCGACCCGGACCCGCGCCGGGGCGACCCGGCGCACCCACTCGTGCTCCTCGGTGTAGCGCAGATCCTCCGGAGTCAGGGTCACGGGCCGTCCTTTCGTCGTGAACGTCGGGGCAACTCTATGCGAGGTCCGGCGCCCGCCACCGGCGGGATCGCCCTCGCCACGGCGACGGCCTTCCCGAGGTAGAGCAGGCCGGTCCAGACGTACACGGCCGTGCCCCAGATCAACAGTGCCCCGCCGAAGGCCCGTCCGAAACCGTCGGCGGGCCAGTCCATCTCCCCGGCGAGCAGCCAGGGCAGCGCCGACATGAGCGCAAAGGTGGCGGCCTTGCCCAGGTAGATCACCTCGGGCGGGGGCAGCTCGCGGCGCCGGTAGATCGGCAGGGTGGCGGTCAGGACCAGGTCGCGGCCGACCAGCAGCAGCGCCACCCAGAGCGGGAGCAGGTCGCGCAGCACGAAGGCGGCCAGCGTGGTCACCAGGAAGAGCCGGTCGACGAAGGGGTCGAGCAGCGCGCCGAGCTTCGAGGACTGGTCGAGCAGCCGGGCCAGCTTGCCGTCCAGGAAGTCGGTGATGCCGCTGGCGATCAGCAGCGCGAAGGCCCAGCCGTCGGCGTGTTGCACCAGCAGCAGCCAGAGGAAGACCGGGACGCCGACCAGCCGCAGCACGCTCAGCACGTTGGGCACGGTGAGGATCCGGTCGCTCGTCACGCCCCGTGCTTACCGCACCGGCGGCCACCGCGCCACGGCCGGGCCGGTGTTTCCGGGTGGGCGTCGCGGCGGAATGTGCGGAAGATCATCTCGGCGGCACCGGCCGAACCGGACGTTCCGGGCGGGCACCGCGCCGTGCGGCGCCGGAAGCCCGGCAACCGGCTAGCGTATTCCTTCGTGTCCGATGAGCTGCTCGACCTGCGCACGTACTGCACCGCCGCGGAGATGCGCGAGCGCGGCCGCGCGCTGCGGCAGCGGACGCCGCTCGTGGCCAGGGACCGTCCCGCCGCCGGTGCGCACCGGCCCGCGGTGCTCGACTTCGTCGAGCGCAGCAACCGCGGGCGGCTGGCGCACCTGATCCCGCTGCGGATGGGGCGGATGGCGGCGTCGCCGTTCAGCTTCTACCGGGGCGCGGCCGGGCTGATGGCCGCCGACCTGGCGGGCGGCCCGGACAGCGGGCTCACCGCGCAGCTCTGCGGCGACGCGCACGCCGCCAACTTCGGGCTCTACGGCAGCGCCTCCGGCGAGATCATCATGGACATCAACGACTTCGACGAGACCGTCGACGGCCCGTGGGAGTGGGACCTGGAGCGGCTCGCCGCCAGCCTGGTGCTGGCGGGCCGGGTGGCGGGGGCGAGCGAGGACGACTGCCGGACCGCAGCCAGGGACGCCGCGCGCTCCTACCGCAGAACCATCGACGAGATGGCTGACCAGCCTTTCATGCAGTCCTGGTGCGCGCTGCCGGACGAGTCGGTGCTGGAGCGCGCGCAGGCGCACGGGCTGATCGACGACTTCGAGAAGGCCGCGAAGAAGGCGCGCAAGAACACCAGCGCCAAGGTGGTCGCCAAGTGGGTGCAGGAGAGCGACGAGCACGGCGCCGGGCTGCGCAGGCACCGCTTCGTCAGCGATCCGCCGATGCTGACCCGGGTCGAGGAGTCGGTGCGCGAGGCGGTGCTCGGCGGGCTGGAGCGGTACGGCGCCTCGCTGCGCGAATCGCGGCGCACCCTGCTCTCCCGGTTCGCGCTCTCCGACGTGGCCTTCCGGATCGTCGGGACCGGGAGCGTCGGGCTGCGCAGCTACGTCGCGCTGCTGCACGGCAACCACGGCGAGTCGCTGGTGCTGCAGGTGAAGCAGGCGATCCCGTCCTCGCTCGCGCCGTTCCTGCCGGTGGCGACGCCCGCGCACGACGGCGAGCGAATCGTGCAGGGCGCCAGGCTGGTCCAGGTCGACACCGACATCCTGCTCGGCTGGACCTCGTTCGACCCGGACGGGACCGGCACCGAGCTGCCCTTCATCGTGCGGCAGTTCCGCAACCTCAAGGGCAGCATCGACCCGGCCGGGCTCACCAGCCAGGACCTGGACGACTACGGCAGGCTGGCCGGTGCCCTGCTGGCCAGGGCGCACACCCGCTCGCTCGACCCGCGGCTGCTCGCCGGGTACCTCGGCGACGACGAGGAGTTCGACACCGCGATCGAGAACTTCGCGGTCCGCTACGCCGACCGCACCGAGGCCGACCACGCCGAGCTGACCGCGGCCATCCGCTCCGGCGTTGTCGCGGCGGAGGACCCCCGGTAATTTCGAACCCGTCACTTTCGACGCGAAGGGCGGTTCTCTCGAATGCTCGTCCGCATGCAGAACTCCGGGGGCAGCGAAGCCGAGCGCGCCCTGCTCGACTGGCTGCGCACCTGGAAGGACCCGCGCAGCCCGCACGGCGTCGCCACGCTGAATGTCAGCCTGTTCCACACCAATCGGCTCTTCCCGCTGGACGCGGTGATCTGGACGCCGACCAGCTGCGTGATCATCGAGGCCGAGGCGCTCACCGCGCGGCAGAACGGGGTGCTGCGCATCCCGCTGAACGGGCCGTGGACCATCGACGGCGAACCGGCCGCGATGGAGGGCCGGGACCGGCGCACCCCGCTGGAGCGCTCGCGCGAGCACACCTTCGCCCTGCAGGACTGGCTCTCCGCGCGCGGGCTCGGGCAGCGGGTGGTGCACGGGCTGGCGCTCGTCGTCCCGATGCGTGGCGCGGACGTCTCGGTCGAACAGGGATGGAGCGACCCGAGTTTCGACGTCATCCTCGGTGACGACCCGGAGCGGCTGCGGCACTACTTCCAGACGCTGGCGGTCCAGGAGAAGCACCTCTGGACCGCGAACGACGTCGCCGTCGCCTTCCGCGGCCTCGGCATCCTGCCCTACCTGCCCGCCCCGCAGGAGTTGCTGAACGAGGGGTTCCTCGGGCCGATCGACATCACGCTCTGGCACGGCGGGCCGAACCAGGCCCAGGCCGAGGCGTACGCCGCCGAGCAGGCGGCGGGCACCGACACCAAACTCCCCCTGCTCTCCGTGCAGTCCCCCTGGTACAGCCCGTGGAAGCTGTACCCGCGCAAGCACGGCGACATCGACTTCGGCCAGGCCGTCATGCGCACCGGCCTCGCCCTCGGCATGTTCGTCGCCTTCGTCTGGGTGCTCTGGTTCGTGGTCACCCTGATCCTCACCGTCGCGACCTGACCCGCGGGCCGGGCCTCCGGTGCGAGGCCCGGCCGCGCGGGGACTACTGCGTGCGGTCGTAGACGCTGGCGTCGCTGAGGAGGGCGGCGCGGAGCATGGTGTCGGGGACGCCCATGGCGTCGACCAGGGTGACGACGTCGGGGCGGAGGCGGTCGACGAGTTCGTTGACGCCGCGGCGGACCGCCTTGGCCCGCTCGACCGACATGAAGCGGTGCATGATGTACCAGTCCGCGTTCTCCTCCAGGGTGGAGAAGACGTACAGGTCGCAGACGGTCTCGGCGAGGGCGCGGGCGTCGGGGTCCTCGATGTCGGCGATGCCCTCGATGAACGCCTCCAGGATCAGCCGGTCGATGTGCGCGGTACCGGCGGTCAGGATGTGGTCCTGGGCGTTGTTGAAGGCCTCGAACGGCCCGGTCTCCTGCGCGCGGGCGCGGAGCCGGTGCGCGGCGGTGCGCACCAGGTAGTCCTCGCGGTCGGCGAAGAGCGAGAGCTGGGTGGAGCGGCGGGCGAGGTCGCCCTCGTCCACCGGGTCGTCGCCGCGGTCGCGCAGCGTCTGGATGAGCTGGCGCACGCCGGAGCGCTTGCGCACCACGTCGCCCGCGGTGGTGGCGACGAAGCGCACCCAGCCGAGCGCGTCCAGATCGCGCACCTCGTCGGCGTAGGCGGTGAGCAGCTCCTTGGCGACGAGCTGGGTGAGCACGACGTTGTCGCCCTCGAAGGTGGTGAAGACGTCGGTGTCGGCCTTCAGCGTCACCAGCCGGTTCTCGGTGAGGTAGCCCGCGCCGCCGCAGGCCTCCCGGCACTCCTGGATGGCCCTGGTGGCGTGCCTGGTCTGCGCCACCTTGAGCCCGGCGGCGCGCTTCTCCAGCGCCCGCTGCGAGCTGGTGTCCAGGTCCTGCCCGGTCTGGATGAGGTGCATCCGGCGCACCAGGTCGTTCTGCGCGAAGGCCAGCGCGTAGGACTTGGCGATCAGCGGGATCAGCCTGCGCTGGTGTGCCCGGTAGTCCATGAGCACGACCTCCTCCCCGGTGTCCGGGTCGGAGAACTGCCTGCGCTGCACCGCGTACTTGACGGCGATGCTGAGCGCCACCCGCGCGCCCGCGGCGGCCGCGCCGCCCACGCTGATCCGGCCGCGGACCAGGGTGCCGAGCGTGGTGAAGAAGCGCCTGCTCGGGTTCTCGATATCGGAGGTGTACTCGCCGTCCGGGGTGACGTCGGCGTACCGGTTGAGCAGGTTCTCCCGCGGGATGCGCACCTGGTCGAAGACGATGCGGCCATTGTCGACGCCGGGCAGCCCGCCCTTGAGGCCGTCGTCGGAGGTGGTGACGCCGGGCAGGTCGTTGCCGTCCTCGTCGCGCAGCGGCACCAGGAAGCAGTGCACGCCCTTGCTCTCGCCGCCGGTGATCAGCTGCGCGAAGACCGCGGCCATGGTGGCGTGCTCGGCGGCGCCGCCGATGTAGTCCTTGCGCGCCGAGGGGGTCGGCGAGTGCACCACGAACTCCTGGGTCTCCGGGTCGTAGGTGGCGGTGGTCTCCAGGCTCTGCACGTCGCTGCCGTGGCCGGTCTCGGTCATGGCGAAGCAGCCGAGCAGGTCCAGCGAGATGAGCCTGCGGACGTACTCGCGGTGCCGCTCGGTGCCGAGGTTCTCCACCGCGCCGCCGAAGAGCCCCCACTGCACGCCGGACTTCACCCAGAGCGAGAGGTCGGCGTAGGCCAGCATCTCCAGCCCGACCACCGCGGCGCCCGGCTCACCGGTGCCGCCGTTCTCCCGGCGGAAGCTGCGGTCCGCGAAGCCGAGCTTCACGATCTCCCGCATCTGCTCCAGGACCCTGGTCCTGGCCGCGTGGTAGTCGAGGGTCGGGTCGCCGGCGAACTTGTCGTCCGCCAGCGCCGCCCTGGCCTCCTCCCGGACGGCGCCCCACGGACCGTCCAGAGCACCGCGCAGGTGCGTGATCACCGGGTTCTCAGTCGTCGTCGACGTGCCGCTCTCCATATCTCAGACGATAGCCCGCAGGATGCCGGGCAAACCGTGACGAACATCGTGTCGCCGCGTCGCGCCCCTTGTGGACTGAACAACTGTTCAATACACTGAACATGTGTTCAACGACCGCTCGGACCTCAGTACCGCCGCCCGCATTCGGGACGCGGCCGTGCTGGAGTTCGGGCACAGCGGCTTCGGGGTCGGGGTACGCGCCATCGCGGCCCGCGCGGGCGTCTCCCCCGGCCTGGTCAACCACCATTTCGGCTCCAAGGAGGGATTGCGCCGGGCCTGCGACGACTACGTGCTCGGCTTCGTCCGCGATCAGAAACTGCACGTGCTGACCGGGGGCGACACCGCGGGCGGGATGCTCGCGGCGGTGGCGGAGCTGGACGAGTTCGCGCCGCTCTTCGCCTACCTGGTGCGCAGCCTGGAGGACGGCGGGCCGCTGGCCGACCAGCTCTTCGACCACATGGTCGACGACGCCGTGGCCTACACCGAGCAGGCGGTCGCGGCCGGAATCGTCAAGCCCAGCCGGGACGAGGCGGCCCGCGCCCGCTACCTCATGCTGCTCAATCTCGGCGGCACACTGCTCTACCTGCGCATGCGGCGCAGGCGCGAACCCGATCTGGACGATCGGCAGGCGCTGCGCGACCTCATGGCCGAACTCACCGTTCCGGCGCTGGAGATGTACACCCAGGGCCTGCTCACCGACCCCACCGTTCTGGATTCCTTCACACAGGAGAAGTGATGTCCGTTATCGACATCGAGGGCCTGCGCAAGACCTTCGGCCACGTGGCCGCGCTCGACGGGCTGGAGCTGTCCGTCGCCGAGGGCGAGATCCACGGCTTCCTCGGCCCCAACGGAGCAGGCAAGTCGACCACCATCCGGGTGCTGCTCGGGTTGCTGCGCGCCACCTCGGGGCGGGTCGCGCTGCTCGGCCGCGATCCGTGGCGGGACGCGGTGGCGCTGCACCGGGAACTGGCCTACGTGCCCGGCGACGTCACGCTGTGGCCGTCGCTGTCGGGCGGCGAGACCATCGACCTGCTGGCCCGGCTGCGCGGCGGGATCGATGTGGCCCGTCGCGCGGAGCTGATCGAGCGCTTCGACTTCGACCCGCGCAAGAAGGCGCGCACCTACTCCAAGGGCAACCGGCAGAAGGTGGCGCTGATCTCGGCCTTCGCCTCCGACGTTCCGCTGCTGCTGCTCGACGAGCCGACCTCGGGGCTGGACCCGCTCATGGAGCAGGTCTTCCGGGAGTGCGTGCGGGAGGCGGGGGCGCGCGGGAGCACCGTGCTGCTCTCCAGCCACATCCTCTCCGAGGTGGAGGCGCTGTGCGAGCGGGTCACCATCATCAGGGCCGGGAAGACGGTGGAGAGCGGGTCGCTGGCCGAGATGCGGCACCTGAGCCGGACCTCGATCACCGCCGAGCTGACCGGTGATCCCGGGGACGTGGCGGCGCTGCCCGGGGTGGCGGACGTGCAGCGGGACGGCTCGGTGCTGAAGTTGCAGGTCGACGGCGAGCACTTGGGGGCGATCGTCCGGCTGCTCGGCGATGCCGGGGTGCGCAGCCTGACCAGCGCGCCGCCCACCCTGGAGGAGCTGTTCCTCCGGCACTACAGCGCGGACGGCGACCGGGCGGAGGTCAGGGCATGAGCATCGCAGCTCCTACCCGGCTCGCCGATCTCACCGGTACTCGGCGGCTGTTCCTGCTCGCCCTGCGCCGGGACCGGATCGTCGCGCCGCTGTGGGCGCTGACCATCGGGCTCATGCCCGCGATCCAGCTGGTCAGCGTTAAAGACCTGTACTCGTCCCCGGAGCAGCTCGACCAGTTCGCCGCGACCACCGCGGCGAGCCCGGCGCTGCTGGCCATGTACGGCCCGGTCTTCGGGACCTCGCTCGGCTCGATCGGTACCTGGAAGGCGGGGGCGATGTACACCGTCATCGCCATCGCCACGATCCTCACCGTCATCCGGCACACGAGGGTCGAGGAGGAGACCGGGCGCGCGGAGCTGATCGGCGCCACCGGCATCGGCCGCTTCGCCGGGCTCACCGCGGCGCTGCTGCTCACCGGCGGCGGGTCGCTGCTGGCCGGGCTGGTCTGCGCGCTCTCGCTGCTCGGCAGCGGCGAGCCGCTCGCCGGGTCGGTGGCATGGGGTGCGTCGCTGGCGGCGTCGGGGCTGGTCTGGGCCGGGATCGCGGCGATAGCGGCCCAGGCGAGCACCGGCGCCAGGGTGGCGCGCGGCATCGCCTTCGCCGCGCTCGGCACCGCCTTCGCCCTGCGCGCGGCGGGCGACGCGGGCAATGGCGTGCTCTCCTGGTTCTCCCCCATCGGCTGGTGCCTGCAGATCCGCCCGTACGCGCAGGAGCGCTGGTGGGTGCTGCTTCCGCTGCTCACGGCCGCGGTCTTCACCATCGGGTTCGCCTACGCGCTGCTGGACCGCCGCGACACCGGCGCCGGGCTCATCGCGGAGCGGCCGGGCCGCCCGGACGCGACGAAGTCGCTCTCCGGCGCCTTCGGGCTGGCCGCCCGGCTGCAGCGCGGCGCGCTGCTCGGCTGGGCCGTCGGGTTCGCGCTCTACGGGCTGCTGATCGGCGGCGCCGTCGGCAGCATCGGCGACATGCTCGGCGACAACGACACGCTGCGCGAGCTCATGGACCGCATGGGCGGATCCTCGGCCCTCGAGGACTCCTTCATCACCTACGCGCTCACCCTGCTCGCCGCGGTCGCCGCCGCCTACTCGGTCTCGGCGGTGCTGCGGCTGCACGACGAGGAGACCGGCGCCAGGATGGAGGCCGCGCTGGCGGGCGCGGTGAGCCGCCCCTGGCTGGCCGCCGCGCACCTGGGCTTCGCGCTCGCCGGGCCCGCGCTGCTCCTGCTCGTCGCGAGCACCGCCATCGGGCTGGTGTACGCGCCGCAGACCGCCGACCCGGAGCACACCTTCGACGCCACGGTCGCCGCGGCGCTGGTGCAGCTGCCCGCGGTCTGGGTGGTCACCGGGATCGCGTTCGCGCTGTACGGGTTGCTGCCGCGCTTCGCGCCGTTCGCCTGGGGTGTGCTCAGCACCATGATCGTGCTCTACTTCGTCGGCTCGCTGGACGCGCTCCCGCAGTGGGTCATGGACCTGGTGCCGTTCACGCACCCGCCGAAGCTGCCGGGCGGGGAGTTCACCGCCGAGCCGCTGCTCTGGCTGCTCGCGATCGCCACGATTCTGCTGACCGCGGGGATGACCGGCTTTCGACGGCGTGATCTGCGCTGACACCGACCGGTCCGGGTGTGATCGAAGCCATTTCGGCACGGGGGCGGATGCGGCGACCGCGCGGACGCGGCTATTTTCGCGGGCATGGTGCGAGGAGCTTTTCCCGGAATCGGACCCGCCCGCGATGGTCGCGGCGCGGGCCGGGCCCCACGCGCCGATGTCCTCGGTGGCGGATCCGCGGTGGATGCGCTCTCGCGCGGCGTCGGCGCCGACGAGACAGCGGGCGGCGCGACCGGCCGGAGTACCAGGCAGCACGGGTGGCGGCGCGGGCCGTGGCGCCGACGCAGCCGGGTCTCGCCGGTGGTGTCCCAGGCGGTCGGGCTGCTGGTCGCCGACCGGCAGGCCACCGCCGACACCATCGTCTCCGCGCCCGCCCCGCTGCAACCCATCGACCTCGGCGACGACGCCCAGGTCACCGAGGTGCTCGACCTGGCGGTCCGGGTCGGCGAGGTGGTGCTCGCCTCCGGCACCGGCGTGGTCGACACCACCACCCAGGTGCAGTTCATCGCCGCCACCTACGGCCTGGCCAAGGTGGACGTCGACGTCACCTACGACAGCATCCGGATCTGGGCCGACCGCGGCTCGCTGCTGCCACCGGCCAGCACCATGCGGGTGGTGCGCTACCGCTCGCTGGACTTCACCCGGCTCGCCGCGGTGGACCGGCTGACCCGCCGCATCCGTTCGGAGGTCGTTCCACCCGGCGACGCGCGCGCCGCGCTGGACGCCATCACCGGCGCGCCGCACCCCTACCAGCGCTGGGCGGCCACGCTGGGCTGGTCGCTGCTGGCCGCCTCGATCGCCGCGCTGCTCGGCGCGGGCCCGATCGTGGCGCTGCTCGCCTTCCTCACCACCGCCGCCATCGACCGGACCAACCGGCTGTTGAACCGGTACGGCCTTCCCTTCTTCTTCCAGCACATGGTGGGCGGTGCGCTGGCCGCCGCCCCCGCCGTCGGGCTGGCCGCGGTGGCCGGGCCGCTCGGCCTCACGGTCGACCCGACGCTGATCATCGCCGCCGGGATCACCGTGCTGCTCTCCGGGTTGTCGCTGGTCGGCTCGGTGCAGGACGCGATAACCGGGGCGCCGATCACCGCCGCGGCGCGGATGCTCGAGGTGGTCATGATGACCGGCGCGATCATCGCCGGGATCGCGCTGGCGCTGCGGGTCGGCGAGGTGATCGCGACCCCGGTGCTGCCGGTGGACATGAGCCCGGCCAGGGCGCTCACCGACCTGCCGGTGCAGATCATCGCGGGCGCGGTCGCGGCGGCCGCCTTCGCACTGGCCTGCTACGCGGAGCGGCGGGCGCTGGCCGCTGCGGCGTTCAGCGGGGCGGCGGGCACCATCTGCTACATGGTCGCCGGGCACATCGGCTTCGGGCCGGTGACCGGCTCCGGCTTCGCGGCCGTCGTGGTCGGGCTGGCCGGTGGCCTCATGGCGCGGCGCGCGCTGACGCCGCCGCTGGTCGTCGCGGTCGCCGGGATCACCCCGCTGCTGCCGGGCCTCGCGCTGTACCGGGGGCTGTACGGGCTGCTCAACGACCAGCTGCTGCTCGGCTTCAACCAGCTCTTCGGCGCCATCGGCGTCGGCTGCGCGCTGGCCGCGGGCGTCACGCTCGGCGAGTGGGTCGACCGGACCGTGCGCAAGCCGCGGATCCTGCGGCGCTTCGGCGCGCTGCGCAAGCCGACCATCGTCCGGCGCCCGAAGATCTCGCTCCGCCGCAAACGCTGATCCGGCACAGCGCGGCGGCGGGGTCGGCGCCGCGCGGCGGGGACGGTCCACAACGCTGCTGCGGCGCGCGGGGCCGCCCGGTATCGTCGAAGCGTCAATCAGGTCGTCCGGCGGGTGCCGGGCGGCGAGTCGAGGTGGAGGCCCGCTCATGTCGGATACGGTTCCGTTCTCCGTTCAGATCCGTACCGCCACCGAGCGGCAGCACACCGAGGCGGAGAACTCCCGCTTCATGACCGACATGCTCGGCGGCATGCTCGGCCTCGACTCCTACCAGCGCTACACCGGCCAGCTGTGGTTCGTGTACCGGGCGCTGGAGGGCCGCTGGGACGAGCTCGCCGCAGACCCGGTCGCCGGGCCGTTCATCAAGCCGGAGCTGGCCCGCACCGCCGAGCTCGAGCGCGACCTGACGCACCTGGTCGGCCCGGACTGGCGCGACGGCCTCACCCCGCTCCCCGCGACGGCCGCCTACGCCGCCCGCATCGAGGAGTGCGCCAGGGAGTGGCCCGCAGGCTACATCGCGCACCACTACACCCGCTACCTCGGCGACCTCTCCGGCGGCCAGGTGATCCGCGGCTTCGCCGAGAAGCAGTGGGACCTGCCGCACCGCGGCGACGGCGTGCGCTTCTACGTCTTCGAGGGCGTGCGGAACCCGGCCGCGTTCAAGCGCGAATACCGCGTCCTGCTGGACGACCTGCGGCTCGACGACCTGGAGCGGCGCCGGGTGCTGGACGAGGGGCAGCGCGCGTTCGCGCTGAACACCGCGGTCTTCGCCGAGCTGGACGCGGAGTTCGCCGAGCGCAGACCCTCCTGACACGAGATCGACACAATTCTCGTAATCCGCTGTAGCACTTGCTGATTCGCGCTGCCCGGAGCCGGGTCCGGTAACAGATCACATTGCCCCGTGTGCGGGCTCACCATTACCATCGACTATCAGTCGGGACGACGACGTTCCACCCGCGGGGGCTCGGCAGGCACAGCTCCGGCCGATTTCCCCGCATCCGGTTCCCCGCAGGCACACTTCCCGGAAACCGGTGTCGCACACCCTCTGCACCGTGTGATGCCGCGCACACCGCACGGTTCGTACCGTGCTCCGGGTCACATCGCGCGGGAACCCCGAGGAGGCACCGCCGCCTCCGCACGCCACACCAGCCGACCCCGGAGGAGTCATGGTTTCCTACATCGTCACCGGCGGCAGCGAGTTCCTGCGCGGGCGAGTCGTGCGGCAACTGCTCGACGCCGACCGCGACGCCGTCGTGCACGTCCCCACCGACCGCACCGGCGCCACCCTGCTCACGCTCCCGGCCGGGGTCAGGGTGCCGCAGCGCGACGTCCCCGCGATCGACCACATCGTGCACCTCGGCCCGGCGAGCCCGACCGCCGAGCAGGCGAACCACATGACCGAGCTGCGCTGGACCCTCGGCTCGGCCGCCCGGCTCGGCGCCACGCTGAACTACCTCTCCTCGGTCGCCGTCGCGGGCGCGCACCCCGGCCGCTTCTTCGAGGACGACTTCGACCTCGGCCAGCCGCTCACCTGCGCCGCGCACCGGCTGGCCTTCGCCGCCGAGGGGCTGGTGCGCCACGCCCGCGACGTGCGCTGGCGGATCTTCCGCTCCGGCATCCTCTCCGGCGATTCGCGCACCGGCGAGGTGGATCACGGCGGCGGCACCGCCCCCTTCCTCGCCGCGATCGCCCGGCTCACCGGGCTGCCCACCGAGCTGCCGGTCATCCTGCCGGACTGGGGCACCACCAATGTGGTCCCGGTCGACTACGTCGCCTCCGCGCTGGCCGAGCTGGTGCGCAGGCCCGGCCAGCACAGCCGCACCTTCCACCTGGTCAACCCGGCCCGACAGGGCTTCGCCGACCTGTACGCGGCGCTGGCCCGCGCGGCGGGCGCCCCGCGCGGGATCGCGCTGCCCGGTAGCGGGATCCTGTTCGACCAGCTCGCCAGGGTTCCCGGTTACCCGCTGCTCCGCGACCACGTGATGGACCTGCTCGGCATCCCCGCGCACGCCCCGGCCCAGCTCCGGGTGCCCGCCGAGTTCATCGACGACACCACGCGCGCCCGGCTGCGCCACACCGGCATCGCGGTGCCCGGCTTCGACAGCTACGCCGACCGGCTCTGGACGCGCTGGCAGCGCGAGGCCGAGGCCGAGGCCGCCCCGCTCGCGCTGCGGACCGTGCACCGCGGCGCCGCCGTAGCGCCGCGGCGCGAACTCGCCGAGGTCTGATCGTCGATCCGCTCTCGATACACGGACGTATCTGATACGTTCGCGTATCGAGAGTGAGGGGCGATGATGCCTGCGGTCGGCGGCAGACGGGTCACGCGGCGGCGCGAGGAGACGCGCGGCCGGTTGCTCGCCGCCGCCTACGAGGTCTTCGCCGAGGACGGCTTCGGCCGCGCCACCGTGGAGAAGGTCTGCGAGCGCGCGGGCTTCACCCGCGGCGCCTTCTACTCCAACTTCACCTCGCTGGACGAGCTCTTCCTCGCCATGTGGGAGCAGCGCTCGGCCGCCATGGTCGAGGGCGTCGCCGCCGCGCTCGACGAGCTCGCGGCGGGCGCCGAGCCCGACCTCGCCGCCATGGTCGCCCGCTTCGAGCAGGCCGTCCCGGTGGAGGAGGCCTGGTACCGGATTACCGCCGAGTTCACCACGCACGCCCTGCGCAACCCCGCGCTGCGCCGGGTCACCGCCGCGCGCGAGGAGTCGATCGTGGCCGCGCTGGTGCCGACCGTCGTCGCCGCGCTGGAGCGCACCGGCCGCGCCGTCCCCGACCCCGCCGCGCTCGGCCGCGCGCTGGTCGCGGTGCACGACGGCACCAGCCTGCAGATCGTGCTCGCCCCGGACGACCCCGAGGTGCGCCGCGAGCGCACCGAACTCCTCCGGCGGGTGGTGCTCGCCTACAGCACGCCCCGGCGGACCACCACGGAAGGACAACCATGACATCGATCGGCAGCGAACCCGAGGTGATCGTCGTCGGGGCCGGGCTGGCCGGGCTCGTCGCCACCTACGAGCTCACCAGGGCCGGGCACCGGGTGCGCGTGCTGGACCAGGAGAACCGGGCCAACCTGGGCGGGCAGGCGTTCTGGTCGCTGGGCGGGCTGTTCCTGGTCGGCACCCCCGAGCAGCGCAGGCTCGGTATCGAGGACTCCTACGAGCTGGCGCTGCAGGACTGGTACGGCTCGGCAGGCTTCGACCGCGAGGACGAGGACCACTGGGCGCGCCGCTGGGCCGAGGCCTACGTCCGCTTCGCCGCCACCGAGAAGCGCGAGTACCTGCGCGAACTCGGGCTGCGGGTGACCCCGCTGGTCGGCTGGGCGGAGCGCGGCGGCGCGCTCGCCGACGGCCACGGCAACTCGGTGCCGCGCTTCCACCTCACCTGGGGCACCGGCCCCGAGGTGGTCCGGGTCTTCCTGGAGCCGGTGCTCGCCGCCGAGCAGCGCGGGCTGGTGACCTTCGAGTTCCGGCACCGGGTGGACGAGCTGGTCGTCGCCGACGGCGGCGTCACCGGGGTGCGCGGCAGCGTGCTGGAGCCCAGCGACCTGGCGCGCGGGCAGGCGTCCTCGCGGGAGGTCGCCGGAGAGTTCGAGTTCCGCGCGCAGGCGGTGGTGGTGACCTCGGGCGGGATCGGGCACAACCACGACCTGATCCGGCGCAACTGGCCCACCGAGCGGCTCGGGAAGTGCCCCGAGACGCTGATCTCCGGCGTCCCCGCGCACGTGGACGGCCGGATGCTCGGTATCTCCGAGGCCGCGGGCGGGCGGATCGTGAACCGGGACCGCATGTGGCACTACACCGAGGGCATCGTCAACTGGGACCCGATCTGGCCGGACCACGCCATCCGGATCATCCCCGGCCCCTCCTCGCTGTGGTTCGACGCCGAGGGCAAGCGGCTGCCCGCCCCCTGCTTCCCCGGCTTCGACACCAACAGCACCATGAAGGCCATCCTCGCGGGCGGCCACGACTACTCCTGGTTCGTGCTCACCCAGTCGATCATCGAGAAGGAGTTCGCGCTCTCGGGCTCCGAGCAGAACCCCGACGTCACCGGCAAGGACATCAAGCTGGTGCTGAAGAGCCGGGTGGCCAAGGGGGCGCCGGGCCCGGTCGAGGCGTTCAAGAAGCACGGCGTCGACTTCGTCGTCGCCGACACGCTGCCCGCCCTGGTCGACGGGATGAACGCCATCGCCCGCGGGCCGAAGATCGACCACGACGAGCTGGAGCGCCAGATCGTCGCGCGGGACCGCGAGATCACCAACAAGTTCACCAAGGACGCCCAGGTCATGGCGATCCACAATGCCCGCAACTTCTTCGGCGACAAGGCGGGGCGGGTCGCCAAGCCGCACCGCATCCTGGACCCGGAGGCGGGGCCGCTGATCGCGGTCCGGCTGAACATCCTCACCCGCAAGACGCTCGGCGGGCTGCAGACCGACCTGGAGTCCAGGGTGATCGGCCCGGACGGCGGGCCACTGCCAGGGCTCTGGGCCGCGGGCGAGGTCGCCGGGTTCGGCGGCGGCGGGGTGCACGGGTACAACGCGCTGGAGGGGACGTTCCTCGGCGGCTGCATCTTCTCCGGCCGCTCGGCCGGGCGGGCGATCGCCGCGCAGCTGTCGCGCTGAGTCAGTAGCGGCCGGGGGGCTGCGGGCGCAGCGAGCGCCCGCACTCCTGGGCGACCTCGACGAGCAGCCCGGCCAGCCGGGCGGTGTCGAGCGCGGGGAGTTCGGCACCGGCCCTGGTGGAGAGCGAGAGCGCGGCGACGACCGAGCCGCGGGTGCGCACCGGGACGGCGACGCAGGTGACGCCCGCGAAGGACTCCTCGCAGTCCACCGCGACGCACTGCCTGCCGCGGATGCGGGAGAGCTCGCGGTTCAGCTCGACCCGGTCGCAGATGGTGCGCGGGGTGAGCCGGGGCAGCGGCTCCCTGGCCGCGGCGACGACGCCGCGCTCCTGGGCGGCGAGCATGGCCTTGCCGAGCGCGGTGCTGTGCGCGGGCATCCGGCCGCCGAGCCGGGTGGGCAGGGTGTGCCCGGAGCGGCCGACCTTGTCCAGGTAGAGCACGTCGCGACCGTCGAGGACGCCGAGGTGGCCGACCATGTCGGCGCGGTGCGCGAGGTCGTGCAGCAGCGGGCTCACCGCCTCGCGCACCTCGCTGTGCTCGGCGGCGAGCCCGCCGAGCTCCAGGGTGCGGGAGCCGAGGCGGTAGCCGCCGGGTGCGTGCGCGAGCCAGCGCAGCTTGATCATCTGGTCCAGGATGCGGTGCACCGTCGAGCGCGGCAGCCCGGTCCGCTCGCACAGCTCCACCAGGGTGAGGGTGGGCGCGGCGGCGTCGAAGGCCTCCAGGATCAGCGTCATCCGCTCGATCATCGACACCGGCGCGGAGCCGGGGCAGCGGCCTGCGGTCGAGCGGGTCCCGTGGTCCGCGTGGGGTAGCGCGTCGACCGTCATCACACATCCTCCAAAGACTGGCGGCACCAGCTTAGGGGGAATCCTGGCGTGCACACACAATTCCGGACGGTTCTATCGTGTGACACATCACAGGCTTTCGGGCGCGACGCGGCAGCAAACCCGACGCGGACCGGCCGGGGTCAGGATTCGGCGCGCTCCGCCTCCGCCGCGTCCTGCAGCTGCTCGCGGGTGTTGCGCTCGGCGAGCAGCGGCAGGAAGGTGTCGACGGTGGCGCCCTCGGCGACCTCCTCGTACGACTCGTGCAGCGCCCGCTCGATGGTGGACTCGTCGGCGACGTCGCCGTACTCCTGCTCCAGGCGCCTGGCCGCGGCCTGCAGGGCGAGGTCGGGGTCGAGGGTCGGGTCGTGCTGCGGGGGTGGGGCGATGTGCTCGTCGCTCATCGGAGATCTCCTCGGTGCGGGGTCGGCACGGCACGGGTCCTGCGTACCGTTCGTCCGATTACCCGGCGGGTTCCGGGCGACACCACGCCCAGGGTGAACACCCGGCACCGCTCCGGTTAACGGCGGACCCGCCCCGGTGGCGACCACCGGGGCGGGTTCGGTCAGCGCGCGGCGGGCGCGGTGACGAGCGGCAGGTCGAGCGCGGTCAGGATGCCGGGGGCGGCGGCGACCACGGCGGGCACCGCGTTCACGATCCGCATGGCGGTGCCGATCAGGGTGGCGTGGTTGTGGTCGCCGTTGCGGCTGGAGGCGACCAGGTCCAGCGCGTACGACGGCTCGCCGGTGATCCGCACCTGGTAGCAGCCCTCCGGGTGGGTGGGCTGCGGCCACTCCGGGCACAGGTCGGGGCGCAGCCGGGTGACGTGCTCCAGCACTGTGACCACCCGGTCCCCCACCATGCCGCGCACCTCGAAGCGCAGCGCCGCCGCGCTGCCCGCCTCGATGTGCCCGGTGGCGATGTCGAAGGACTCCGGCGCGGGGGCGCGCTCGTAGGTCTCGGTGACGGCGTCCAGCTCGACCCCGATCCCGGCGGCGAGCTGCCGCACCACGCTCCCCCAGGCCAGGGCGAGCACGCCGGGCTGCAGCAGCATCGGCGTCTCGTCCATGGGCTTGCCGAAGCCCATGATGTCCACCATGACCGCGCGGTTGTCGTAGCTGGCGTAGTCGACGATCTCCAGGCAGCGCACCTGCTCGACGGAGAGGCAGGTGCCGGTGAGCGCCAGCGGGAGCAGGTCGTTGGCGAAGCCGGGGTCGATGCCGTTGACCCACAGCGTCGCCCCGCCCGCCGCCGCGGCCTCCTCGATCGGGCGCAGCAGGTCGTCCGGCAGCACGCCGTACGGGTACTGGAAGAAGACCGGGGCGCAGGCGACGACGTCGACCCCGGCGCGCAGGATCGCCGCCAGCTCCTGCACCGCCTCGAACAGGCGGTTGTCGGTCATGGCGCAGTAGACGACGCAGTCCGGCCGCGTCGCGAGCAGGGCGTCGGTGTCGGTGGTGGCGGCGACGCCGACGGGGTCGGGCAGCCCGGCCAGGGTGGCGGCGTCGACGCCCGCCTTGGCGTCGGAGCTGACCCGCACGCCCGCCAGTTCGAGGTCGGGGTTGGCGATGATGCCTGCCAGGGCGTGGCTGCCGACATTGCCGGTGCCGAAGAGCGCTACGCGAAGTGTCATGTCACAGATCCGGGATCGGGAGGGCGAGGTTGGGGGTGATCAGGCCGCCGTCGGCCTCCAGCACCTTGCCGGTGAGGTAGGCGCCTGCAGGCGAGGCCAGGTAGACGGCGGCGGCGGCGATGTCGTCAGGGGCGCCGAGCCTGCGCAGCGGAGTGTTCTTCTCGATCTCGCCGCGCATGCCCGGGTCGTTCGCCACGATGTCCAGCGCCGAGGTGTGCACGGCGCCGGGGGCGATGGCGTTCACCCGGATGCGCGGGTTCAGGTCGAGCGCGGCGAGCCGGGTGTAGTGCGCGAGCGCGGCCTTGGCGGTGCCGTAGGCGGCGAAGGCGCGGCCGGGCAGCCTGCCCATGGTCGAGGTGATGTTGATGATCGACCCCTCCCCCGCGCTCTCCAGGATGTGCGGGACGGCGGCGCGGGTGAGCGCGTGCGCGGTGCCGACATTGAACTCGAAGGCGGCGGTCAGCGCCTTCGGGGTCAGATCGAGCAGCGGGGTGGGCGGGGCACCGCCGACATTGTTGACCACGATGTCGAGCCGGTCGAAGCGGGCGACGGCGGCGTCCGCGAGCCCGGCGACCGCGTCCAGGTCGCGCAGGTCGGCCGGGACGACGTGCGCCTGCCTGCCGCGCGCGGTGACCCGCTCGGCCACCTCGTGCAGCTGGTCTTCGGTGCGCGCCGAGATCAGCACGTCCGCACCGGCCTCGGCGAAGGCGAGCGCGATGGCGGCGCCCAGCCCGCGACCCGCACCGGTCACGACGGCGACCTTGCCGTCGAGCCGGAATCTGTCCAGGATCATGACCCTCCCATGCTGTCGAATATTCGACATTAGAGCGACTAATATTCGTCATGGTACGAACCAGTGCGCGCGGATCACAAGGGCTCGCGCGGAATCCGGTCAGGAGGTCGCCGTGGATCGCTCGCCCTCGCCGCCGACCAGGCGGGTGCTGGAGGTGCTCACCCTGCTGGCGGACACGCCGGAGGCGCTGCCGGTGGCCGCGGTGGCGGACCGGCTCGGGCTGGCCCGCGCGACGGTGACCGCGATCCTGGCCGAGCTGGACGCGGCGGGCTGGGCGCAGCGCGACGCCGAGCGGCGCTACCGGCTCGGCCCCGCCCCCGCCGCGCTGCTCGGCGCCGCTCCCGACACCGGGGTCGCCGAGGCGCTGGCCGCGCTGGTCGCCCGCACCGGCGCGGGCGCGACGCTCTCCCGGGTGGACAGCGACGGGATCACCGTGCTCGCGGTGCGGCACGGGCCGGACCGCGATATCGCGGGGGTGCCGCTCGGGCACCGCATCCCGATCCGCTTCCCGGTGGGCGCCGCCGTGCTGCCCTGGCGGCCGCGGGCCGAGCTGCGGCGCTGGCTGGCCACCGCGGCCGACACCGAGCGCGCGGCCGCGCTGCCGGAGCTGGTGCGGGAGCGCGGGGTGGCGGTGTTCGGGCCGCGCCCCGAGGACGCGAACACCGTCGAGCTGCTCGCCGACCTGCTCACCGCGCTCGGGCCGGAGATGCTGGAGCCGCGGTTGCGCACCAGGACGCTGCGCGGGTTGAGCGAGCTGACCGGGCGGCCGTACACCGCCGCGGATCTGGACTCGGCCGAGCCGCTGCCGGTGAGCTACCTGGCGGCGCCGGTCTTCGACGGGGAGATCGCCACGCACGAGGTGCAGTTGGGGCCGCTGCGCTCGGCGGTGACCAGGGGCGAGCGGGACGGGTACGTGGCCGCGACAATCGCTGCCGCGCAGCGGATCAGCGCCGCGCTGGGTGCGCAGCGCTGATCGCGAAACGGCCGAGCACTCCGCGGCTCCGCGGTCCACACGGTCCCGCCGTCCGAGTCTTCGCGGATCACGGCACACCCGTTCGGTTTCCGAGCCGTTCCACCGAGCACGTCCGATTCCGACCCGGCCCCGACAAGATCACCGGTCGGTAAATACGGGCAAAGGGGTTCCCCAACAACGTTTTTCGATCGCTGGCGGTCGCGATCCAGTCTCGGCTACCATTGCGCACGCACCATTCACTAACCGGGGGATTGCTGCTCTAGCCCTCCGTTTTCGCTCTCGGACGTCACCTGCTGCACGCACGCATACCGCGAAACGAGAAGAGCCCATGACTGAACTGGCCGAACCCATGTCCGGACTCGACGATGCTGCTCAGTTGAGCCTCAGTACCGATGCCGCGCGAAATCTCGCCACCACCACCAAGTCCGCACCGCAAATGCAGGGCATCACCTCGCGGTGGCTGCTGCGTTTGCTGCCCTGGGTGCAGGCCGACGGCGGCGTGTACCGGGTGAACCGGCGGCTCACCTACACCCTCGGCGACGGGCTGATCGCCTGCTTCACCGCCGCGGGCGAGACCAAGGTGCTCGCGCCCGATCTGCGCGAGCTGCGCTACCTGCGCGACTTCGCCGACGACGGCGCGCTGCAGGCGCTCGCGGACCGCTTCGTCGAACGGCGTTACGAGCGTGGCGAAGTCATCGCCGAGGCCGGGCGCCCGGCAGACGCGCTGGTGGTGCTCGCGCACGGCAAGGCCGACAAGCGCGGCACCGGGCGGTACGGCGAGGAGACCAGCCTGGAGGTGCTCTCCACCGGCAGGTTCTTCGGCGAACAGCTGCTCGTCGACGAGCGAACGCCCGCGGATTTCACGGTCAGGGCGGTCACGCCGTGCACCGTCCTGGTGCTCACCGAGCGGGCGCTGGCCGAGGCGGGCGACCGCATCGGGCCGCTGCGCGAGCACGCCCGCACCGCCCGGCTGGCGGAGACCACCCGGAACGGTTCGGCCAATCCGTACGGCGAGGCCTCGATCGACCTGCTCTCGGCGCACGAGGGCGAGCCGCGGCTGCCCGGTACCTTCGTGGATTACGAATTGTCCCCGCGCGAGTACGAATTGAGCGTCGCGCAGACCGTGCTGCGGGTGCACAGCCGGGTCGCCGACCTCTACAACAAGCCGATGGACCAGATCGAGCAGCAGCTGCGGCTGACCATCGAGGCGCTGCGCGAGCGGCAGGAGGACGAGACGGTCAACAACCGCGACTTCGGGCTGCTGCACAATGCCGCGCCGGAGCAGCGGATCAGCACCCGCTCCGGCCCGCCCACCCCGGACGACCTGGACGAGCTGCTCGCGCTGGTGTGGAAGGAGCCGAGCTTCCTGCTCGCCCACCCGAAGGCCATCGCCGCCTTCGGCGCCGAGTGCAGCAAGCGCGGCATCTACCCGTCGAGCACCGAGCTGAACGGACACACGGTGCCGTCCTGGCGCGGCGTTCCGCTGCTGCCGTGCAACAAGCTCGGCGTCTCCGCGACCCGCACCACCTCGATGCTGCTGCTGCGCACCGGCGAGGCCGCACAGGGCGTGATCGGGCTGCGGCAGACCGGGATTCCGGACGAGTACGAGCCGGGGCTCAACGTGCGCTTCATGGGGGTCGACGACCGCGCCATCATCTCGTACCTGGTCAGTACCTACTACTCGGCGGCGGTCCTGGTGCCGGACGCGCTCGGCGTCCTCGACGACGTGCAGCTCGGCGCCGAGAGCTGACCCGTGCAGCCCTTCCGACTGCCGGAGTTCTACACCGCCCACCCGGCCCGGCTGAACCCGCACGTGGAGACCGCGCGCACGCACACCAAGGACTGGGCCTACGAGATGGGCATGCTCGGCGACACCGTTGGCGGCGCGGTGGTGTGGACCGAACCGGCCTTCGACGGCATGGATTACGCCGGGCTGTGCGCGTACACCCACCCGGAGGCGGACGCGCCGACCCTGAACACCGTGACCGACTGGTACACCTGGGTCTTCTACTTCGACGACCACTTCCTGGAGCGGTTCAAGCGCACCGGCGACCTGAGCGGTGCGCGCGACTACCTCGATCGGCTCGCCACCTTCATGCCCGCGGACGGCGCCGCCGCGCCGGAGCCGACGAACCCGGACGAGCGGGGGCTGGGCGACCTGTGGGCGCGGACGGTGCCCGCCATGTCGGCGCGGTGGCGCGAGCGGTTCGCGGAGAGCACCAGGAACCTGCTGCTCGACTGCGTGTGGGAGCTGCGCAACATCAATACCGCGCGGGTGCCGAACCCGATCGACTACATCGAGATGCGGCGCAAGGTCGGCGGCGCGCCGTGGTCGGCGGATCTGGTGGAGTACGCACGGGGCACCGAGATCCCGGAGCCGTTGATCGGGACGCGGGCGATGCGGGTGCTGAAGGACACCTTCTCGGACGCCGTGCACCTGCGCAACGACATCTTCTCCTACCAGCGCGAGACCGAGCAGGAGGGCGAGGTCAACAACGGCGTCCTGGTGGTCGAGCGGTTCTTCGGCTGCTCGCCGCAGCAGGCCGCCGATATCGTCAACGACCAGCTCACCTCGCGGATGCACCAGTTCGAGAACACGGTGCTGACCGAGCTGCCCGCGCTGTTCGAGGAGCGCGGGCTGGACGCCGCGCAGCGCGCCGCGGCGCTCTCCTACGCGCAGGGGCTGCAGGACTGGCAATCCGGCGGGCACGAGTGGCACCTGCGCTCCAACCGCTACATGAACGCGTCGGCGGACACCGGGTCGATGCCGCTCGGCCCGAGCGGGATCGGCACCGCGCTCGCCCGGCCCGGCTTCTGGCGCGGGCTGGCCGGGCCGGGCGGCGCGCGCAGCCACACCCCGGTGCCGTTCACCCGCACCGGCCCGCTGCCGCTGCCGGAGTTCGACGTCCCGTTCGATCTCGGGCTGAGCCCGCACCTCGGCACCGCGCGGGCGGAGAGCGTGGCGTGGGCCGAGCGCGTCGGGTTCCACGATCCGTTGCCGGAGCTGGGCGGTCGGCAGCTGTGGACCAGGGCCGACACCGTCGGCTTCGATTTCGCGCTGTGCTCGGCGGGGCTCGACCCGGACGCCACCGCGGCGGCGCTCACCCTGTCCGCGGAGTGGCTGACCTGGGGCACCTGGGGTGACGACTACTTCCCGGTGGCCTTCCCGGCCACCGGCTCGGTCGGCTCGATGGCCGCGGCGAAGGCGTGCGCCGCCCGGCTGGCGGAGTTCATGCCGGTCGAGCCGGGGGCCGGTCCGGCGCCGGGCAACCCGCTCGAACGCGGGTTGGCCGAGCTCTGGCCCAGGACCGCGGGGCCGATGGCGCCCACGGCCAGGGCCACCTTCGCGGCCGCGGTGAACTCCATGGTCGAGAGCTGGCTGTGGGAGCTCGCCAACCACATCCAGCACCGGGTGCCCGACCCGGTGGACTACCTGGAGATGCGGCGCCGCACCTTCGGCTCGGAGCTCACCATCGCGCTGTCCAAGCTCGCCCGCGGCGGCAGCGTGCCGGACGCGGTCTTCGAGTCGAGCACGATGCGCGGCATCGAGCACGCCGCCCAGGACTTCGGCTGCCTGATCAACGACCTGTTCTCGTACCAGAAGGAGATCGAGTACGAGGGCGAGCTGCACAATGCCGTGCTGGTCGTCGAGGCGTTCTTCGGCTGCGGCCGGGAGCGGGCCGCCGCCGTGGTCGATGACCTGATGCGGGCCAGGATGCGCCAGTTCCAGCGGCTGGTCGCCGAGGAGCTGCCGGTGCTGTTCGAGCTGCACGGGCTGGACGCGGGTGCCCGCGCCGGGGTCACCGCCTACATCGGCGAGCTGCGCGACTGGATCGCGGGCATCCTGCACTGGCACCGCGGCACCAGCCGGTACCGGCCGGAGAACCTGCGCCATCCGGTCGGGCACGCGCCCGCGGCCGCCCCCCGGCTCGGCGCACCGCGCGGCATCGGCACCTCGGCGGCGCGCATCGCCCCGCGCGCGCCCGGCCGCCGCCTGCCCGCCCCCGCCCTCGAGGGAAGGAACGCTTCGTGACCACATTCGACGCCGCGGAGGTGCGCACCGCACTCCACACCGCGGCGGCGAGGACCCTCGCCACCACCACCAAGTCCGTGCCGCAGATGCAGGGCGTCAGCCCGCGCTGGCTGCTGCGGATGCTGCCCTGGGTCGAGGTGGCGGGCGGCACCTACCGGGTGAACCGGCGGCTCGCCTACACCGTCGGCGACGGCCGCGTCACCTGCACCGCGGCCGGCGGCGAGTACCGGCTGGTGGCGGCGGAGCTGCAGGAGCTCAGGGCGCTGCGCGGACTCGACGACGACGCGCTGCGAACGCTCGCCGCCGCCTTCCGGCAGCGCGAGTACCGCGCCGGGGAGACGCTGTGCGAGTTCGGCAACGAGGTCGACGGCATCCACGTGATCGCGCACGGCCGGGTCACCGTCGACGGGCAGAACGGCTACGGCGAGCCGGCCCGGCTGGAGGTGCTCGACGAGGGCGCGCACCTCGGCGCCGACCTGCTCACCGGTTCCCGGCCGATCTGGGAGGTCACCGCGACGGCCGAGACGGCATGCACCGTGCTCACCCTGCCGCGCGAGCGGCTCGTCCCGCTCCGCACCGAGATCGCCGGTCTGGCCGCGCATCTCGACGCCTTCACCGAGGTGTCCGGCACCGACCGGCACGGGCAGGCGGCGATCGACCTCGCCGCGGGGCACGACGGCGAGCCCGCGATCCCGGGGACCTACGTCGACTACGAGCCGCGTCCGCGCGAGTACCCGCTCAGCGTCGCGCAGACCCGGCTGCGGGTGCACACCCGCGTCACCGACCTCTACAACACCCCGATGAACCAGCTGGACCAGCAGCTGCGGCTGACCGTGGCGGCGCTGCTGGAGCGGCAGGAGCGCGACCTGCTCACGCACCCCGACTACGGCCTGCTGCACGCCGTCGACCGCACCCAGCGGGTGGTGCCCGCGAGCGGCCCGCCGACCCCCGCGGATCTGGACCGGCTGCTGGCCCGCCGCCGCAAGACCGCGTTCTTCCTCGCCCATCCGCGGGTCATCGCGCAGTTCGGCCGGGAGTGCACCGCGCGCGGCCTCTACCCGGAACCGGTGCTGGTCGAGGGCAGGCGGGTGCAGGCGTGGCGCGATATCCCGCTGCTTCCCTCGGACAAGATCCCGATCTCGCCCGCCCGGACCAGCACCATCCTGGCGATGCGGGTCGGCGAGCGCGACGACGGCGTGATCGGGCTGCGGCAGACCGGGGTCCCCGACGAGTACCGCCCCGGCATCTCGGTGCGCTTCAGCGGCATCGACGACCGCGCGGTGGCCACCTACCTGGTGAGCGCGAACCACGCCGCGGCGGTCCTCGTGCCGGACGCGCTCGGCGCGCTCACCGACGTGCACGTGACCCGCTGACCCGTTCCCATCCCTGCGAACCGAGGACACCGCTCATGACCCGGGAAATCGCCGAGGATCACCTCGCCGACGCCGTCACGCGGGGCCGCGCCGCCTGCGCCGCGACGCTGCGCACCGCCGTGCACGACATGCCACCCGCCGTCCGCCACATCGCCGGTTACCACTTCGGCTGGTGGGACCGGGACGGGCGGCCCGAGCAGCACCCAGGCGGCAAGGCGCTGCGGCCCGCCTTCGTGCTGGCTGCCACCGCACTCGTCGGCGGTGACACCGAGAACGCGCGGAACGCCGCGGCCGCCGTCGAACTGGTGCACAACTTCTCGCTGCTGCACGACGACGTCATGGACCGCGACACCACCCGCAGGCACCGGCCGACGGTGTGGGCGGTCTTCGGCATCGGGCCCGCGATCCTGGTCGGCGACGCGCTCGCCGCGCAGGCCTTCGCCCTGGTCACCGCGGGTGCCGACGGCACGGCCGCGGCGGCGGCCGAGCTGCTGAACCGCGCGGTGCTCGAGCTCGTCGCAGGCCAGTGCGCCGACCTGAGCTTCGAGACGCGCCACGATGTCACCGTCGAGGAGTGCGTGGCGATGACCGACCGGAAGACCGGCGCGCTCTTCGGCTGCGCCGCCGAGCTCGGCGGGCTCTACGGGCACGCGGGCCCGGGCGAGCTGCTCCGGCTGCGCGAGGTCGGCAGGCTCGTCGGCCGCGCCTTCCAGCACGTCGACGACCTGCTCGGGATCTGGGGCGACGCGCAGCACACCGGCAAGCCGGTCTACTCCGATCTGCGGCGCCGGAAGAAGTCGCTGCCGGTCGTGTTCGCGCTGAACTCCGGCACGGCGGCGGCGGACGCGCTGGCCGCGCTGTACCGCCGGGCCGATCCGCTGGACGACGCCGAGCTGCGCACCGCGGCCGGGCTGGTCGAGGCCGCGGGCGGGCGGGCCTGGAGCCGGGAGCAGGCCGCCGGACTCAGCGCGCGGGCCAGGGCGATGATCGCCGAGCTGGCGAGCGACCCGGCGGCCGGGGCGGAGCTGGACATGCTGGCCGCGCTGGCCGCGGACCGCACGTGGTGAGCCGCGAACTGCTGCCGGTCGAACTGGTCGACGGGGCAGGCGTCGCCGTCGGCACCTGCTCGGTGGCGCGGGCGCACCGGTCCCCGGGCCTGCTGCACCGCGCGTTCTCGGTCCTGCACTTCGACAGGGCCGGGCGGGTGCTGCTGCAGCAGCGGGCCGCGGTGAAGACCCGCTCTCCGCTGCGCTGGGCCAACAGCTACTGCGGCCACCCGGCGCCGGGGCAGTCGGTCGCCGAGGCCGCCGGTATCCGCCTGGGCGGGGTGCTCGAGCTCGCGCTCAGCAGGCAGCTCGCCCCCTGCTGATCAGCGCTCCGGTTCGATGTCGCGGTCGAGCGCGGCGACCTCGGCGTCGAACCGGGCCAGCGCGTCGTCCACGAGGTCGAGGGCGGAATCGAGCCCGCCGAAGCCGGCCGGGCCGTCCAACATGCCGGTGAGCTCGTCGCGGAGCGCGCGGATCTCCGCGAGCGCGGGGTCGACGCGCGACCAGGCGACGCTCCGGTGCCACGGCTCGTCCGCCAACCAGGACACCAGGACGTCGCGGACCAGGACGGCGTCGACGGTGTAGAGCTGGAACCGGTCGCCGCCCGCCCCGTGCTCGAGTTCGTACACCCCGTCCGGTAGCCGCCGGGCCAGGATGTGGCCCGCGCCGCGCCGGATCTCCAGCAGCGGGGCGCGGTTCTCGGCAGACACGAATCCGAGTGTCGCAGACGCCGATGACTTCGCGCCCCGTGCCTCGTCTCTCTTTCCGAGACCCCCACGGAAAGGGAGAGGGATGTCCGAAACGGAGGTGCGCGCCGCCATCGCGGCCGAGCGCACCGAGCTGGCCGAGGTCTTCGCCGGACTCGACGCGGCGGCGTGGGAGGCGCCGACGCTGTGCGCCGGGTGGCGACCGCGCGAGGTGCTCGCGCACATGACCATGGCGTACCGCCTGTCCACGCCCCGGTTCGCGCTGGAGATGGTGAAGGCGCGCGGCAATTTCAACCGGATGGCCGATCGCCGGGCCCGCGCCGAGGCGGCCGCGCTGACGCCGGAGGCGCTGGTGGCGAGTCTGCGCGACAACGCCGATCACCCGTGGAAGCCGCCGGGCAGCGGGTACGAGGCGACGCTGGCGCACGAGGTGATCCACGGGATGGACATCACCGTCGCGCTCGGGCTGCCGCGCCGGGTCCCGGTCGAGCGGGTCGCGGTGGTGCTCGCCGACACGAAGCCGGAGCAGGTGCGGTACTTCGGCACCGACCTGTCCGGGGTCGAGCTCCGCGCCGACGACCTGGACTGGAGCCTCGCCGGGGAAAACCCGGCGTCGACGGTCACCGGCGCCGCCCAGGACCTGCTGCTCGTGTTGTGCGGGCGCAAGCTCCCGACGGGTCGGCTCGCGGGCGCGCAGGCCGCCCGGTACGAAGCGCCGTAGCGCGGCGCGCCCCGCTCGCGAGGGGTCGCGCGGGGCGCCCACGCGGCGCAGCCGCGCCGGCGGGTGCACTCCGACCGACCTCCTGTGCCACAGCGAGTGCCACCGGGCGGCGTGGGCGGAAATTCGACCGCTCGTCGATTCGGCCCGCATTACCGTGACCGGTGTGACGTGGACAGCACCGGCGGTCGAGCGCACCCCCGTCCCGCCGACGGGCACCGAGGCGGCGCAGCTGCGGGCGCGGATCGCGCACCAGCGCGCCACCCTGCTCGACCGCTGCGCCGGATTGAACGGCGAGCAACTCGCCCGCAGGGCGATCCCGCCCTCGACCCTCTCGCTGCTCGGACTGGTCAGGCACCTCGCCGAGGTGGAGCGCGGCTGGCTCCGCACGACCGCCGCGGGCGAGCAGCTCGGCTACCTCTACTGCGCCACCGACAACCCGGACGGCGATTTCGACGACGCCCGCCCGGCGGACGCCGCCGACGACTTCGCGGCCTACCACCGGGAAACGGCGGCCGCCGATGCCGCGATCCGAGATCTCGCGCTCGACCACGAGGGCCGCCACCCGATCACCGGGACCCCGTACGCCCTGCGCTGGATCTACCTGCACCTGCTCGAGGAGTACGCCCGCCACAACGGCCACGCCGACCTGCTCCGCCAGTGCGTGGACGGCCGCACCGGCGCCTGAGCCGAGTGTGCCGCTGCTCACCTCTACCGCTCCCACCTGCGTGGCGACCCTACGGTTACCGTTACCGTGAGGGGATGAACGAACAGCGGCTCGACCCGGCGCTGCCCAGCGCCGACCACCACGAAGGCGGCTTCCGGCCGATGGTCGAGCTGATCGAGGCGAACGCTGCCGCGGACGCGCAGAAGCGCGGCGGCGAGCTGTACGGCGACTTCATCGAGCAGGTCCGGCTGCTGATGGACCGGGCCCGCATGGCCGACCCCGGCGACGAGCTCTCCCAGCACGTCATCACCCAGCTGACCAAGCTGAACGACGAGCTGGCGGGCGCCGCGGTGGACGAGTGGTCACTGCCCAACTGGACCCGCAATGACCTGCCCGCCCGCGGCAACCTGACGCTCCCGCCCTACGAGGTCGACTCCGCCGACGCCACCGGCGTGCACGCCCGCATCGTCTTCCGCGCCTTCCACCTCGGCGGCAACGCCGCCGCGCACGGCGGCCACATCGCGCTCGGCTTCGACGACCTGCTCGGCATGGCGGCCGCGCTCTCCTCCGGCTCGGTCACCCGCACCGCCTCGCTCACCGTCGACTACCGCGCCATCACCCCGCTCGACCGCGACCTGAAGCTGCACGCATGGACCGAGCGGCAGGAGGGCCGCAAGGTCTTCGTGCGCGCCACCCTGCACGACGGCGAGCGGCTCTGCGCCGAGGCGCACGGCCTCTTCATCGTCCTGAAGCCGGGCCAGCAGTAGTCAGCCGAAGTGCGCGGCGCGGTACTCCGCGAAGCGCTCGTCGACCTGCCCGGCGGTGAGGCCGTAGTCGTCCAGCGCGTACCGGTGCTGGGGGCGGGCCGCGCCGGAGGTGCTGCGGTTGTGCAGCGCGCTCATCTTCTGTTCGGCGGCGGGGGTGAGGTCGATGCCGAAGTGCCGGTAGATGCCGCGCACGGCGGCGATCGGGTCGGCGACGAAGTCGTCGTAGTAGACGTCGATGAACTGTGCCTGGTCGTACTTCGCGCGGTCCGCCCGGAAGGTGTCGGCGCCGCGCGCCCACAGCTCCAGCTGGGTGCTGCCGACCACGTCGCCGCGGAACTTCTCCGACCACCCCTCGCTGGCCTTCTCGTTCAGGCTGCACACCGAGGCGATGATGGTGCTCGGCTCGCGGTGCAGCTGCACGACCAGCGCGTCGGGGTAGACGGCGAAGAGGGCGTCGAGGGCGAAGAGGTGGCTGGGGTTCTTGAGCACCCAGCGCTGCTCGGCATCGGGCAACCCGATGAGCTGCAGGTTTTTCCTGTGCCGTCGGTACGCGGGGGTCCAGTCCTGCCCGCGCAGCCAGTCGGAGTAGGTGGGCAGGTAGGCCAGGCACTCGTAGGAGATCGAGGTGGCCGACTGGCGCAGCAGCTGCCAGCACTCCTCCACCTGGTCGGCCGAGATGTGGTGCACGCCCATGAACTCGGGATGCTCCACGTGATGTTTCTCGTACCCGGCCGAGATGCCCTGGTACACCGGGTTGTCCGCCCAGGTGTCGCGCGGCGGACGGGGCTGCGGCATCTCGGTGAGCCACATCTCCAGCCCCTGGTGCATGGGGTCGGCGGTGAGCAGCCGGTGCACCGCCGTCGTCCCGGAGCGCGGCAGCCCGGTGACGAAGATCGGGCGCTCGATCGGCACCTGGGCGTGCTCCGGGTACTTCTGCCAGGCATTCTCGCTGAGCGCCCTGGCGATCAGCCCGCCGCGCAGCATCGCCCGATTGATCTTGTTCCCCCACGGGGTGAGCTCGGCGTCGGCGGCGTAGGAGTCCAGCAGGACCCCGAGCCCCTCCCGGTAGTCGTCGGCGCCGAAGTCCTCCAGCCCGATCACCTTGCTCGCCGAGGCGTGCAGGTCGTCGATCGTGCCGATGTCGGCGCGGCCCGTCGTGGTCATGGCAGTGCTCCTAGTGGTGGAATTCGCCGGCATTGACGTCCAGACAGGCGCCGGTGACGATGCGGGAGAGCGGGGAGGCGAAGAAGAGGACCGCGTCCGCGATCTCGTCCGGCTCCGGCAGTTTGCGCAGGTCGGTGGTCTCGGCGGTCTCCGCGTAGACCTCCTCGTGGGTGATCCCGCGCTCCTTCGCCTGGTAGTCGAAGTACCACTTGAGGTTGCCCGCGTAGATGTAGCCGGGGGCGACGGAGTTGACCCGGATGCCCTGCGGGCCGAGCTCGGTGGCGAGGCTCTGCGCCAGCGCGAGCAGGCTCGCCTTGGCCATCTTGTACGGGCCGAAGGTGCGCCGCGAATGCCGCAGCACCGCCGAGTTGATCATCACGACCGAGCCGTTCGCCGCCGCGAGCGCGGGGACGAAGAGCCGGGTGAGGCGGAGCGCGGCCAGCACATTGGTCTCGAAACCGGCGCGCACGCCGTCCAGCTCGACGGTGGCGAGGTCGGTGATGGGCGGGATGGCGAAGGCATTGTTCACCAGCGCGTCCACCCGGCCGAACTCGTCGACGGTGGCGCGGACCAGGTTCTCGGCGGCGGCCTCGTCGGTGATGTCGGTGGGCACGACGAGCGCCTTCCGGCCCAGCTCGCGCACCTCGGCGGCGACCTTGTCCAGCCGCTTCTCGGTGCGCGAGGCGAGCACCACGTCGGCGCCCGCCCGGGCGGCCCGGACGGCGATCGAGCGGCCGAGCCCGGGCCCGATCCCGGAGACCACCACGACCTTGCCGGTCAGCAGCCCGGCACCGCCGAGCGCGGCGTCCGCCGCCGCGTCGTGCCCGGACGGCACGGCGCCCGCTGTCGGCTCCGCGGAATTCGACCCGCTCATCCCAGCATCCGATCCGCGTGCGTGCGCTGCCGGAAGGCGATCCGCTCGCGCCACTGCTCCGGCGTCACCCGCCCCTCGTCGTAGTAGGGCAGCTTCTCGGGAAGTTCGTCGAAGGACACCAGCTGCACCTCGGGCCCGTCCTCCGGCTTCAGGTCGCGGGCCAGCCGCTGCCAGCGGAACTGCAGGTAGCCGCGGTCGTGGCCGGTGCGCTCGACCCAGTTCGCCAGTCCGGGGTCGCGCTCGCTGACGACCAGGCGGATCCTGCCGTCCGGGTCCACCCTGGCCTGGTCGGTGTTCAGGCTGGTCTGGTGGTTGATGTAGTCCAGCGAGAGGTACCAGATGGTGCCGAGCTGGAAGCCCTGGTAGGGGGCGTCGGACTTGGGCACGGTCAGGATGAGCACCTGGTCGTCGGTGAGGTCGTAGTGGCCGACCGAGGAGAACTGGGTGGAGAGCCCGCCGGGGGTTCGGCGCGGCTCGGTCATCGTGTTGACCGGCAGGTTCAGGTAGAACCACTCCGGGAAGGCGAGGAAGGTGCGCAGCCGGGAGGTCAGGTTCCTGGCCGCCACCTGGTACCGCTTGGCCAGCAGCTCGCGGGTGGGCGCGGGCGGGGCGGCGCCGACGGTGTCCACCCGCTCGATCCGGATGGTGCCGGGCCGCTCGGACCAGTCGCCGTAGACCTCGCGCACCGCGAGCATGGACGAGTCAGCGGCGAGCTGCACGTACCCGGGGCGCGCCGGGCCGGGGCCGAAGCGGACCTGGTAGCTGCCGTCCGGCGCGATGTCGAGCTCGCGGTCGTCGAAGGCCGTTTGGCTGTCCGGCACCTCGGACGGGGTGTAGTTGCCGTTCAGCACCTGGAAGCTGAGGTCGCGGGTGGTGCCGCGGACGCCGGTGACCAGGTACTCCGCATCCGGGCGGAGGAAGGCGTGGAAGTAGAGGGTGTCCGGGTTGTCCAGCCCCATCTTGGTGTAGGGGCCGGTGGACCTGGCGAAGAACGGGAAGTCGCGGTCGTAGGCCCAGGCCAGCTGGAGCGCGGCGCGAATGCTGCCGCCGAGATAGTCGAACCCTTCGACGAGGTCCTGTTCGGTCTTCACCTGCGCGGCCGAGGTGATGATCTCCTCGGCCTCGGCGATCGCCTCCGCGAACGGCTTGCTGAGCACGTAGCCTCCAGGTTGTGTTCCATATATGTACCGCCGTGGTACATTTCGTCCGTTCGAAGATTAGAACTTGTTCTAGGAGTGGTCAATGGTCGCGATCGGAGACGGCACCGTCGCCCGGCGCTCCGCCCCCACCGTGCGGGTGCTGCAGGTGCTCGATTTCCTGGTCGCCAACCGCGGCGAGCGGTACGGCCTCTCCGAGATCGCGCGGGCGCTCGGGCTGGCCAAGCCCACCTGCCTCGGCATCCTCACCGAGCTCACCGCCGCCGGGTACCTGATCCGGGACCCGCGCACCCGCGGCTACGGCCTCGGCCCGGCGCTGATCGGGGCCGGGCGCGCGGCCCAGGAGAACTTCGCGGTCTCCGCGCTGGCCCGCGCCGAGCTGGAGCCGCTGAGCGTGCGGTACCGCACCACCTGCACGGCATCGGCCGTGGTCGGGGAGAAGATCGTGGTACTGGACGCCACCGGGCCGGGCCGGGTGCAGGTGGGCGCCACCTACCCCTTCGCGCCGCCGGTCGGGCTCATGTACGTGCTCTGGGACACCGACGCCGCCCTCGACGCCTGGCTGCGCACCCCGGCCGCGGTGCCGCTGGAGCAGGACGAGCACCGGCTGCGCACGGTCGTCACGGAGTGCCGCGAGCGCGGCTACCTGATCGAGGGCACCTCGGCGGCGGGCAGGCGGCTGTACTCGCTGCTGGCGGGCGCCGCGGGCAAGGACATGCCCGCCGAGCTGCGCGAACTCGTCGCCGAGCTGGTGACCAGCCTGGGCGAGCGGGTGTACCTGGGCAGCGATCTGCGGCCGCGCAAGGAGCACCCGGTGAGCCTGCTCGCCGCGCCGACCCACGACGAGCGCGGCAGGCAGAGCATGGTGCTCACGATGTACGTCGGCAAGGCGGTCACCGGCGCCGAGATCGAGCGCCGCGGCACCGCGCTCGCGGCCGCCGCGGCGGCCGTCACCGCGGCCGCGGGCGGGCGGCCGCCGCTGCGCTGAAGCGTTGACGGTTCGACCGAAACGTGTTCTAGTTTTTTCTCGTGAGCCCGAACCAGAAGTCCGTTGTCGGCTGGGAGCTGTCGCACCTCGACGCGCTCGAAGCCGAATCGGTGCACATCTTCCGCGAGGTGGCCGCCACCTTCGAACGCCCCGTGCTGCTCTTCTCCGGCGGCAAGGACTCGGTGGTCATGCTGCACCTGGCCGCCAAGGCGTTCTGGCCCGCGCCGCTGCCCTTCCCGGTGTTGCACGTCGACACCGGCCACAACTTCGACGAGGTGATCGCCTACCGGGACGAGACCGCCGAGCGGCTCGGGCTGCGGCTGCTGGTCGGCAGCGTTCAGTCCGACATCGACGCTGGCCGCGCGGTCGAGGAGACCGGCCCGCGCGCGAGCCGCAACCGGCTGCAGACGCAGACCCTGCTGCGCTCCATCCGGGAGGGCGGCTTCGACGCCGTCTTCGGCGGCGCCAGGCGCGACGAGGAGAAGGCGCGCGCCAAGGAGCGGGTCTTCAGCTTCCGCGACGAGTACGGCCAGTGGGACCCACGCAACCAACGCCCCGAGCTCTGGAACCTGTACAACGGCAGGCACCGCCGCGGCGAGCACATCCGGGTCTTCCCGCTCTCCAACTGGACCGAGCTGGACATCTGGAGCTACATCGCCGCGGAGGAGATCCCACTGCCTCCGCTCTACTACGCGCACCGCAGGCAGGTGGTGCAGCGCGACGGCATGCTGCTGGCGCACACCAGGTTCCTGCAACTGCTCGACGGCGAGCAGCCGTACGAGGCCACCGTCCGGTTCCGCACCGTCGGCGACGCCACCTGCACCGGCTGCGTCGAGTCGACCGCGGCGACCGCGGACGACGTGGTGCTCGAGGTGGCCGCCACCAGGGTCACCGAACGCGGCGCCACCCGCGCCGACGACCGCATCTCCGAGGCGGGGATGGAAGACCGCAAACGCGAGGGGTACTTCTGATGACCACCCTGCTCCGGCTGGCCACCGCGGGCAGCGTCGACGACGGCAAGTCGACGCTGATCGGGCGCCTGCTCTTCGACTCCAAGGCGATCTTCGCCGACCAGCTCGCCGCGGTCGAGCGCACCAGCAAGGAGCGCGGCGCGGGCCAGACCGACCTGTCGCTGCTCACCGACGGCCTGCGCGCCGAGCGCGAACAGGGCATCACCATCGATGTCGCGCACCGCTACTTCACCACGCCCCGGCGCAAGTTCGTCATCGCCGACACCCCGGGGCACATCCAGTACACCCGCAACATGGTCACCGGCGCCTCGACCGCGGACGTCGCGCTGATCCTGGTGGACGCGCGCAAGGGCATCGTGGAGCAGACCCGCAGGCACGCCTTCCTCGCCGGGCTGCTCGGCGTGGCGCACCTGGTGCTCTGCGTGAACAAGATGGACCTGGCGGACTGGAGCCAGGAGCGCTTCGAGGAGATCAGGGACGACTTCACCCGCTTCGCCGCCCGGCTCGAGGTCAGCGACCTGACCTTCGTGCCGATGTCGGCGCTGCACGGCGACAACATCGTGCACCGCGGCGCGAGCATGCCCTGGTACGAGGGCACTCCCCTGCTGCACCACCTGGAGCAGGTACACATCGCCTCGGATCGCAACCTGATCGACGCGCGGCTGCCGGTGCAGTACGTGACCCGCACGCACGACCCGGATTTCCGCGGCTACGCGGGCACCGTGGCGGGCGGGGTGTTCAAGCCGGGCGACGAGGTCACCGTGCTGCCGTCGGGGTTCAGCACCACGGTGGCGGCGCTCTACGGCCCCGGCGGCGCGCCGCTGGCCGAGGCCTTCCCGCCGCAGGCGGTGACGGTGCAGCTCACCGACGAGCTCGACGTGGCCCGCGGCGACCTGCTCTGCCGCCCGGCGAACCGGCCGCAGTCCGCCCGCGACCTGGACGCCATGATCTGCTGGTTCGCCGAGGAGAGCGCGCTCACCCCCGGCGCCACCTACACCCTGCGGCACACCACCCGCGCCGAACCGGTGCAGGTGCAGCGGCTCGACTACCGCCTCGACGTCAACACCCTGCACCGCGACGAGCAGGCGAACGCGCTCGGGCTCAACGAGATCGGCCGGGTGCAGCTGCGCACCCGGCGGCCGCTGCTCTTCGACCCGTACCGGCGCAACCGGCACACCGGCAGCTTCGTGCTGGTCGACGACGTCACCAACAACACCGTGGCCGCGGGCATGATCACCGGGCCGACGCCGACCACCTCCGGGGTGGTGTGGCACCGCAGCGCGGTCGAGCGGACCGAGCGCGCCACCAGGGGCGGGACGGTCTGGCTCACCGGGCTCTCCGCCTCCGGCAAGTCCACCGTCGCGGTGGAGCTGGAGCGCAGGCTGGTGAACGCGGGCAGGCCCGCCTTCCTGCTGGACGGTGACAACCTGCGGCACGGCCTCAATGCCGACCTCGGCTTCGCGCCGGAGGACCGCACCGAGAACATCCGCCGGGTGGCCGAGGTGGCGAAGCTCTTCGCCGAGGCCGGGGTACTCGCGGTGGTCTCGCTGATCAGCCCGTACCGGGAGGATCGGGAGCGGGCCAGGCAGGCGCACCTGGCCGCGGGGCTGCCCTTCCTGGAGATCTTCGTCGACACCCCACTCGCGGTGTGCGAGGCTCGCGACCCCAAGGGGCTCTACGCCAAGGCGCGCGCGGGCGAGGTGCGCGGCTTCACCGGGATCGACGCGCCGTACGAGGTGCCGGAGCAGCCGGACCTGGTGCTGCGGCCGGACGACGGCGACCCGGCCGAGCAGGCGGCGCGGATCGCGGAGCTGCTCGGGTTCTGAGTCGGCGGGGTGCGCACATTTGATACTCTGCGCGGTACGTGTCTCGAAAGGACGGGCGTATGCGCACCCTGCTGCTCAACCCTCGCGATCTGGAGTTCCTGCTCTACCAGTGGCTCGACGTCGAGGCGCTGACGAAGCACCCGCGCTTCGCCGAGCACTCGCGAGAGACCTTCGACGCGGTGCTGGCGCTCAGCGCCGAGCTCGCCGAGACGCAGTTCGCGCCGCACAACAAGAAGGCCGACGCCAACGAGCCCAAGTTCGTGGACGGCAGGGTCGAGCTCATCCCCGAGGTGGCGACGGCGCTGCGGGCCTTCGCCGAGGCCGGGCTGCCCGGCGCCACCGTCGACGCCGAGCTGGGCGGCATCCAGCTGCCCGCGGTCGTGGCCCAGGCCTCCTTCGCGTGGTTCCACGCCGCCAACACCGGCACCTCCGCCTACCCCTTCCTCACCATCGCCAATGCGAATCTGCTGATCGCGCACGGCGCGGAGTACGTGGACCGGTTCGTCCGGCCCATGCTGGAGGGCCGCTTCTTCGGCACCATGTGCCTCTCCGAGCCGCAGGCCGGGTCGTCGCTGGCCGACATCACCACCCGCGCCGAGCCGCAGGGCGACGGCAGCTACCGGCTCTTCGGCACCAAGATGTGGATCTCCGGCGGCGACCACGAGCTGGGCGAGAACATCGTGCACCTGGTGCTGGCCCGCATTCCGGGCGGGCCGGCGGGCACCAAGGGGATCTCGCTGTTCGTGGTGCCGCGGTTCCTGGTGGGCGAGGACGGGGCGCTCGGCGAGCGCAACGACGTCACGCTGGCCGGGCTGAACCACAAGATGGGGTTCCGCGGGACCGTCAACACGCTGCTGAACTTCGGCGAGGGCACGCACACCCCCGACGGCGCGGCGGGCGCCGTCGGGTACCTGGTCGGCACGGAGCACCGCGGGCTGAGCCTGATGTTCCACATGATGAACGAGGCGCGGATCGGGGTCGGGCTGGTGGCGACGGCGCTCGGCTACACCGGGTACCTCAAGTCGCTGGAGTACGCGCGGGGCAGGCCGCAGGGGCGGGCCAAGATCGGCGCCGACCCGGCGAGCCCGCAGCGGCCCATCGTCGAGCACGCCGACGTGCGGCGCATGCTGCTGGCGCAGAAGAGCTACGCCGAGGGGGCGCTGGCGCTGGTGCTGTACTGCGCGCGGCTCGTCGACGAGCAGCGGATCGCGGAGACCGAGGAGGAGCGGCGGAGCCTCGGGCTGCTGCTCGACATCCTCACCCCGGTCGCCAAGAGCTGGCCGTCGCAGTGGTGCCTGGCCGCCAACGACCTCGCCATCCAGGTGCTCGGCGGCTACGGCTACACGCGGGAGTACGACGTCGAGCAGCACTACCGGGACAACCGGCTGAACCCGATCCACGAGGGGACGCACGGGATCCAGGGGCTGGACCTGCTCGGGCGCAAGGTGACGCAGCAGGGCGGGGCCGCGCTGCTCGCGCTGGACGCGCGGATCGGGGCGACGCTGGCAGCCGCCGCGGCGGCGGGCGGCGAGGCGGCGGAGCTCGGGGCCGGGCTCGGAGCGGTGTGGCGGCGGCTGGTCGAGGTGACCGGTGGGCTGTTCGCGAGCGGGGACATCGAGGCGGCGCTGGCCAACAGCAGTGTGTACCTCGAGGTGTTCGGGCACACGGTGGTGGCGTGGATCTGGCTGGAGCAGTACCTCGCCGCGGCGGGTGGGGACGATGCGTTCCACGAGGGGAAGCGGCAGGCGGCGCGGTACTTCCACCGGTACGAGCTGCCGAAGACGGGGCCGGGGCTGGAGCTGCTGGCGAGTCTGGATCGGACCACGCTCGACATGCGCGAGGAGTGGTTCTGAGCGGGGCGGAGCCCCGAGCGGACGAGCGGTCGGCGCGGGCGGAGCGCGTCGCGGGTGCCGAGGAGCGGCCGGGGCAGCGGGCTGCGCGGCGGCCGGGTCGTCCTGCCGCCGCCACCCCCGGGGAGGTCGTGGCGGCGGCGCGGGCCGCGTTCCTTGCGGGCGAGCGGGTCGATGTGCAGTCCATCGCCGCCGCGCTCGGGTTGAGCCGGGCGTCGGTGTACCGGTGGTTCGGGTCGCGCGAGGGGGTGCTCGGAGCGGTGCTCGCCGGCGAGTACGAGGCGCTGATCAGCCGGGCCGACGCGCGCAGGCGCGGTGCCGGTGGCGCCCGCGTGCTCGAGGTGCTGGCCAGGGTGAATCGCTGGATGAGCGACAACGAGCCGTTCCGGCGGTACTTCGAGCACGAGCAGCGGGCGGGGTTGCGGACCTTGACCGCCGGGGACGGGCCGGTGCAGCCGCGGGCCGTCCGCGCCGTCGAGGAGTTGGTGCGGCGGGCCGTCGTTGACGACGGGTACGAGCCGCCCATGGCCCCGGATCTGCTCGCCTATGCCATGGTGCGGCTCGGCGAGGCGTTCCTCTACAACGACAGTGCCGTCGGCATCACCGGGGACGTGGAGCGGTTGCGGACCGTGCAGGCGGCGTTGCTCGGATTGCCCGCCGACAGCTGACGCGGCGGACCTGCGCGCTGCCACTGTCGCCTCGCCTGCGGCGGCTCGGCTGATTTGTGCGGTTTCTTCCGCCGGGAATCGAAGGCGACCGCACCGGGCGCCGTCGCCCTCGTGCGCAGTCGGCCCGACGCGGTCGGCGCTCTGCCCTTCGAACCGTTCCGATCGACGTGATCGCAATTCCCCTCCCACCGGGCGGGGTGGCGCAATAGTGGGGACCACCCAGGTCGCACCGGTCTCGGCCCGGCGCATTGCGATCGGCCGGAGCGGCGGGGGCCCGCGGTCGGCGAGCGGGGCACTGCCCCGCCGTTATCGTCACTTCATGCAGGTCAGCGGTGTGAATCCGGCTCCGGAGGAGGGCGCGCCCGCCCCGGTGCGCCGGCTGCGGGCGGATCAGGCGCGTCGGGTGGCGGATGTGCTCAGGCACCAGATCCACACCGGCGCGTTCCCGGACGGGCTGCCGCCGGAGCCCCGGCTGGCGGAGGAGTTCGAGACCTCGCGGAATACGGTGCGCGAGGCGCTGGCGCTGCTGCGCGCCGAGGGGCTGATCGACCGCGCGCCGCGGGTCGGCACCAGGGTGGCGAACCGCAAGTACGACCACGGCCTCGACGCCCTGCTCGGCCTGCAGGAGACGCTCAAGGGCCACGGCACCGTGCGCAACGAGGTGCGCGCGGCGACCAGGATCACCGCGCCGCCCGCGGTGGCCCGCCGGCTGCAGCTGGAGCCGGGCGAGCGGGTGGTCTACCTGGAGCGGCTGCGCTACCTCGGCGACACCCCGCTCAGCCTCGACCTCACCTACCTGGCCCCCGACATCGGCGCCGCGATCCTCGACCTCGACCTGGCGGGCACCGACATCTTCGTGCTCATCGAGCAGGTCAGCGGCCAGTCGCTGGGCTCGGCCGACCTCGCCCTGGAGGCGGTCTCCGCCGACCCGCACACCGCCGCGACCCTGGAGACCACGGACGGCGCCGCGCTGCTCATGCTCGAGCGGCTCACCCGGCTGGAGGACGGCAGGCCGGTGGACCTCGAGTACATCCGGATGCGCGGCGACCGGATCACCATGCGGGGCAGCCTGTCCCGCACCGCACCCGAGTGGAAGGTCCTGTAGATGGCGCTCGCGAACAACCGCACCGACGTGCCGGTGACCATCGACGAATCGCTCTGTATCGAGGGCTGCACGCTCTGCGTCGAGATCTGCCCGCTCGACTCGCTCGCCATCGACACCAGCACCGGCAAGGCGTTCATGCACGTCGACGAGTGCTGGTACTGCGGTCCATGCGCCGCCCGCTGCCCCACCGGTGCCGTCACCGTCAACATGCCGTATCTCCTGAGGTGAAAGATTCATGAAACGCCTGATCGCGGTGGCCGCCGCCGCTGCTCTCGCCCTGACCGGCTGCTCGCTGGAGGAGGCCGCCGCGGGCGGCGACACCGTGCGCGTCGTCGTCGGCTACCAGTCCAAGACCATCAACACCGTCACCGCGGGCACCCTGCTGCGCGCCCAGGGCTACCTGGAGCAGCGGCTGCAGGACATCACCGACGCGGGCGGGGCGCGGTACGAGGTGGAGTGGCAGGACTACGACACCGGCGCGCCGATCACCGCGCAGATGGTGGCCGAGAAGATCGACATCGGCTCGATGGGCGACTACCCGCTGCTCATCAACGGCTCCCGCACCCAGGGCAACGAGCGCTCGCGCACCGACTTCGTCTCGGTCACCGGGTACAACCCGAAGGGCGCGCTGAACATGGTGGTCGTGCCGCCGGATTCGCGCGCCGCCACCCTCACCGACCTGCGCGGGCAGAAGATCTCGGCCAGCGTCGGCTCGGCCGGGCACGGCACCCTGGTGCAGGCGCTCACCCGCGCCGGGATCGATCCCGGCACCGGCGTCGAGGTGCTGAACCAGCAGCCGCAGGTGGGGGCGTCGGCGCTGGAGTCGGGGCAGGTGGCCGCGCTCTCGCAGTTCGTGGCCTGGCCCGGGCTGCTGGTGTTCCAGGACAAGGCCAAGCTGCTCTACGACGGCGCCGAGCTGAACGTCCCCACCTTCCACGGCGTCGTGGCCAGGCAGGACTACACGAAGCAGCACCCGGAGGTGCTCGACGCCTTCCTGCAGGCGCAGCTGGACGCCACCGAGTTCCTGCACGGCAAGCCGCTGGAGGCGGCGCAGATCGTCGCGGACGGGTCCGGGCTGCCGCAGGAGGTCGTGTACCTCTACAACGGGCCCGGCGGCACCTCCTTCGACACCACGCTCAAGCCGAGCCTGATCGCGGCCTTCAAGGACGACGTGCGGTACCTGAAGTCCATCGGCGACTTCGCCGAACTCGACATCGACGGCTTCGTCGACGACACCGCGCTGCGCAAGGCCTTCGCCGAGCGCGGGGGCGCGACCTACGACGCCGCGCTGGCCGACACCGCCAATGCCACCGCGGGCTCCGGCAACGAGCTCTGGGTGGCCGGGCAGCAACAGACCGCGCCCGCCGCCGACCCGACCGCGCTGCTCCGCCTGGTGCAGCAGGCGGAGTCGCGCGGCGAGACGGTGCGCACCGCGTACGTGCTCGACGCCGAACTCGGCACCCGCTGGTTCGCCGACGCGTCGGTGTGGCTGCGCGACGGTGACCGCTTCCTGCCCTTCACCACCGAGGCGGCGGCGCAGCGGTACCGGGGTGCGCACCCCGGCGCCGTCCCGGTGAGCTACGAGCAGGCGGTCCGGGAGGTGCGGACATGACGCGCACCGACGCGGCGACCGCCCCCGGCACCGCGCGGCCGGACACCGTGCCGCGCCCGGGCGCGGCGGATAGCGCGCCGCTCGCGGCCAACCCGGAGGGTGCGGCGGACCCGGCACCCGCGCTGATCGCGGCGGGGCCCGCGGCTGCGGCGCTCGCCCCGGCACCGGCGCGGACGACCGGCTCACCCTGGCCGGGCAGGCTGGTCAAACTGGTGTCGGTGCTGGCGGCGATCGGCCTCTGGCAGCTGCTGACGGCGAACGACGTCCGGCTCTGGCTCCGCTTCGACACGCTGCCGACGGTGACCGAGATCCTCACCGCCTTCGGCAGGCAGCTCGGCACCGACACCTACTACCTGGACCTGGCGCAGTCGCTGATCCGCATCCTCAGCGGCTTCGGGCTTGCCACCGTGGCGGGCGTGCTGACCGGCATCGCGCTGGGCCGCTCCCGGGCCTTCGCGAACGTGTTCGGCCCGCTCACCGAGCTGGCCCGCCCGGTCCCGGCGATCGCGGTGGTGCCGATCGCCATCCTGCTCTTCCCGGACGACGAGGCGGGCATCGTCTTCATCACCTTCCTCGCGGCCTACTTCCCGATCATGGTCAGTACCAGGCACGCGGTGCGCGCGCTGCCGACGCTCTGGGAGGACTCGGTGCGCACGCTCGGCGGCAGCCGCTGGGACGTGCTGCTGCGGGTGGTCTTCCCCGGCTCGCTGCCCGGCGTGTTCGGCGGGCTCTCGGTCGGCATCGGGGTGGCGTGGATCTGCGTCATCTCCGCGGAGATGATCTCCGGTCGGCTCGGCGTCGGCTACCGCACCTGGCAGGCGTACACCATCGTCGACTACCCCGGCGTCTTCGTCGGCATCATCACCATCGGCGTGCTCGGCTTCGGCACCTCGGCCGCGGTGGAGCTGCTCGGCAGGCGGGTCACCCGCTGGCTGCCGCGCGGAACGGAGAATGCGCGATGACCACCGCGAACCGCACCGGCATGGCGCTCGGCCTCGCCGACGTGCACCTGTCCTACGGCGGCGACCCGGTGATCGCCGGGCTCACCCTCGACGTGCGCCCCGGCGAGATCCTGGTGCTCACCGGCCCCTCCGGCTGCGGCAAGTCGACGGTGCTGCGCGCGCTGGCCGGGCTGCTCGCGCCGGATTCCGGCACGGTGACGGCCGACGGCGAGCCGGTGCGCACCACCTCGCGCGACCGCGCCGTCGTCTTCCAGGACAACGCGCTGCTGCCGTGGCGCAGCGTGCGGGCCAATATCGAGCTGGCGCTGAAGCTGCGCGGCGAGCCGAGGCAGGGGCGGCGGGCCGCGGCGGAGCGCTGGATCGACGAGGTCGGGCTGACCGGGTTCGGCGACTTCCTGCCCAAGAGCCTCTCCGGCGGCATGCGGCAGCGGGTGCAGCTGGCCCGCGGGCTGGCGGGCGCGCCGCGCGCGGTCATGATGGACGAGCCGTTCGGCGCGCTGGACACCCAGACCCGCGCCACCGTGCAGCGGCTGCTCGTCGACACCTGGAACACGCACCCCGCCACCGTCGTCTTCGTCACCCACGACGTGGACGAGGCGCTGCTGCTCGGCGACCGGGTCGCCGTGCTCGGCCGGGCCGGGCAGCCGCTGCGCGCCCTGATCGATATCCCGGAGCCGCGCACCGGCGCCGACCGCTCCGCCGAGCGCGCCGCGATCCTGGCGGCGCTCTCGTGACCAGCTGCTGTCCCGAGCCGGGCCGCAGACCCACCCGCAGCGCCCGCAGACCTGCGCTCTCCCGGGCGACCGCGTCCCGCGGGCGCGCCCGGTTCCGGTGCCACCCCCCGACCGTTGGAGGCCGCTCATGACCGCGCCCGCGCCGACCCCGGTGATCCCCGACCTCGCGGACGCGGTCCGCCTCGACTGCGACGTCCTCGTCATCGGCGGCGGCACCGCCGGAACCATGGCCGCGCTCACCGCCGCCGAGCGCGGCGCGAACGTGCTGCTGCTGGAGAAGGCGCACGTGCGGCACTCCGGCGCGCTCGCCATGGGCATGGACGGCGTGAACAACGCCGTCGTGCCCGGCAAGGCCGAGCCGGAGGACTACGTCGCCGAGATCACCCGCGCCAACGACGGCATCGTCGACCAGCGCACCGTCTACCAGACCGCCACACGCGGCTTCGCCATGGTGCAGCGGCTGGAGCGGTACGGGGTGAAGTTCGAGAAGGACGCCTACGGCGAGTACGCGGTGCGCCGGGTGCACCGCTCGGGTTCGTACGTGCTGCCCATGCCGGAGGGCAAGGACGTCAAGAAGGCGCTGTACCGGGTGCTGCGGCAGCGCAGCATGCGCGAGCGCATCCGGATCGAGAACCGGCTCATGCCGGTCCGGGTGCTCACCGCCGGCGGCCGCGCGGTCGGCGCCGCCGCGCTGAACACCCGCACCGGCGAGTTCGTCACGGTGGGCGCGAAAGCGGTGATCCTGGCGACCGGGCCGTGCGGCAGGCTGGGGCTGCCCGCCTCCGGATATCTCTACGGCACCTACGAGAACCCGACCAACGCGGGCGACGGCTACTCCATGGCCTACCACGCGGGCGCCGAGCTCTCCGGGATCGAGTGCTTCCAGATCAACCCGCTGATCAAGGACTACAACGGCCCGGCATGCGCCTACGTCGCCAACCCGTTCGGCGGCTACCAGGTGAACGCGCACGGCGAGCGCTTCGTCGACTCCGACTACTGGTCGGGGGCGATGATGGCCGAGGTGAAGCGGGAGATCGAATCCGCCCGCGGCCCCATCTACCTCAAGGTCTCGCACCTGCCGGAGGAGACGCTCGCCTCCCTGGAGGGCATCCTGCACACCACCGAGCGCCCGACCAGGGGCACCTTCCACGCCAACCGCGGCCACGACTACCGCACGCACGACATCGAGATGCACATCTCCGAGATCGGGCTGTGCGGCGGGCACTCGGCCTCCGGGGTGTGGGTGGACGACCACGCCCGCACCACCGTCCCCGGGCTGTACGCCGCCGGTGACCTGGCCTGCGTGCCGCACAACTACATGATCGGCGCCTTCGTCTACGGCGATCTCGCGGGCGAGCACGCCGCCTCGACGCTCGACGCGCTGCCTGCGCCCGGCGAGCTGCCCGCCGACCAACTGGCGGAGGCGCACGAGCTGATCTACCGCCCGCTGCGCAACCCGGAGGGGCCGCCGCAGCCGCAGGTGGAGTACAAGCTGCGCCGCTTCGTCAACGACTACGTGGCGCCGCCGAAGACCGCGGCCAAGCTCGCGCTCGCGGTGGAGACCTTCGAGCGGATGCGCGCCGAGGTCGCCGGGATCGGGGCGCGCACCGCGCACGAGCTCATGCGCGCCGCCGAGGTGACGTTCATCCGGGACTGCGCGGAGATGGCGGCGCGCAGCTCGCTGACCCGCACCGAATCCCGCTGGGGGCTCTACCACGACCGCGCCGACCTGCCCGAGCGCGACGACGTGGACTGGCGCTACCACCTGAACCTGCGCAAGAACGCCGCGGGCGAGATGGAGTTCGTCAAGCGCGCGGTGGCGCCGTACCTGGTGCCGGTGCCCGAGTTCGACGACGTGCCGGGCGCGCTGCCCGCCGAGGTCCCGGTGCGCACCCCGGAGCCGGTGGTGGTCCGTGGCGGCGATCGGCCCGCGCCGGAGCGGATCGAGCCGGTGCTGCGCGAGGAGGCGCCGTCGCCGCGGATCGTCACGCTGCTCGCGCTGGACGCGCCGGACCTCGCCGAGCTCGAGCCATACCTGGCCGACTCGGACCCCGTGGTGCGGGTGGCCGCGCTCTCGGTGCTCACCGAGCACACCCCCGACGGCTTCGCCGGTGCGCTGATCGCGGCGCTGGACGACCCGGCGGTCACCGTGCGCCGGGCCGCGGCGGAGAGCCTGCGTGAGCTGGTCGAGGTGCTGCCCGAGCACGCCGGGCTGCCGGAGCGGCTCGGCTCCGCCGATCCCGGGGTGCGGGCCACCGTGGTGGATCTGGTGCGCGCGCGGCGCGGTGGCTCGGCGGCCTGGTTCGCCGATGCCGCGCGCGATCCCGACCACCGGGTCCGGCTGGAGGCGGTGCGCGGGCTGGTCTCGCTGGACGAGACCGCGGGCGTCGCCGCGCTCGCGGGCGACCCCAACCGGGAGGTGCGCGTCGTCGTCGCGCACGGCCTCGCCGAGATCGGCCCGGTGGCCGTGCCCGCGGGCGCCCGCCCGGTGGTCCGCGCCCTCGCCGCCGACCCCGACCCCCTGGTCCGCGCCGCTGCCCTCGCCGCCTTCGGCCCCCTCGGCGCCGAGGGCCCGCTGGAACCGGCGGAACCGGCCGCTGAGCCGTCGGCGCGTCCGGCGCGGAAGAAGGCGCCTGCGCCCGGTGACGATGTGGCGCTGCTGATCGCGGCGCTCGCCGACACCGCCTGGCAGGTCAGGGTGGGCGCGGCCAAGGGGCTGGCGGGGGCCGCCCCCGATGCCGCGATCCCGGCGCTGACCACCGCGCTCGGCGATCCGCACCTGGATGTGCGCAAGGCGGCGGTACTCTCGCTGAGTCTCCGCGCCGAGCGGGACGACGCGCAGGAAGCGCTGGCCAGGGCGATCGACGACAGCGACGCCGACGTCCGGGCCTACGCGCGCCGCGCGGCACGGTTGCTGCCGCGCTGACGGCTCGCTAGTTTGGCGGCGTGACCGTGGCCGACCCCCGAGCGGCCCGCGGTTGCCGGGCGCCCGCGCCCCGGCGCACGGTCGGCTCGGGCCGGTGGACGGGAGGCGCGGCGTGACGGTGGCGATCTGGCTCGATCTCGTCGTGCTCGTCGCCGCGGTGCTCGCCGCGCTGGTGGGGTGGCGCCGCGGCGCGCTCGTCGGGCTGCTCGGCCTGGTCGGGGTGCTGCTCGGCGCCGTGCTCGGCGCGCTGCTCGCGGGCGGGGTGCTGCACCGGGTGCAGCCCGGCTGGCCCCGGCTCACGGTGGTGATCGCGGTGGTCGCGATCTTCCTGGTCACCGGGGAGCTGATCGGCCACCGCATCGGCCGCTCGGCCAGGGACGCCATGCGCGGCGGCGGAACCAGGCGGGCCGACGCCGTCGGCGGCGCGCTCGCGCACGCGGCCGCGGTGCCGCTGCTGGTCTGGCTGGTGGCGGGCACGCTCGCGGGCTCCGCGCAGGCCCAGGCGATGCAGGGCTCGATGGTGCTGCGCACCGTGGACGACCTGGCGCCCGGCTGGGCCGCCGGGCTGCCGGAGCGGCTCGCCGAGCCGCTGCGCGACGCCGGGCTGCCCGCCGCCTCGAGCTGGCCGCGCGCCGAGACCGAGCGCTCCCGCGCCGAGCCGGACCCCGCCGTGGCCGCGCTCCCGCTCGTCGCCGCGCTGCAGCCGAGCGTGCTCCGGATCAGGGACATCGCCGCGGACTGCGGATTGCGCCAGACCGGAACCGGTTTCGTGATCGCGGCGGAGCGCGTGCTGACCAACGCGCACGTGGTGGCGGGCGCGACGAACATCTCGGTGGACACGGCCTACGGCCCGCTCGAGGCGTACGTGGTGCAGTTCGAGCCCGCCATCGACATGGCGGTGCTCGCGGTGCCCGGCCTGACCGCGGAGCCACTGCCGGTCGCACCGCTGCCCGCCGAACCCGGCGAGGACGCCGTCGTGCTCGGCTACCCGCAGGGCGGCCCGTACACCGCGAGCGCGGCCCTGGTCCGCAGCAGGCTGCAGCGCCCGGTGCGCGATATCTACCGCACGGCGGGGGTGGAGCGGAAGTTCTACGCGGTGGCGGGCGAGATCCGCAGCGGCAACTCCGGCGGCCCGCTGGTCGACCTGCAGGGCCGGGTGCTCGGCGTGGTCTTCGGGGTGGACGAGGAGCGCGGCGAGCTCGGCTACGCCTCCGGGCTGCCGGACGTGCTCGAGCAGCTGGGCGAGCGCTGGCGGGCGGGCACGCCGGTCGGCGCCGGGAACTGCGCGCCCTGAGCGGGGTTCAGCGCGGCGGCAGCGCGAGCCAGCCGCGCTCCAGCGCCGCGACCACCTCGCCGTAGCCGATCTCCTGCTCGGCCAGCGCCGTCCAGGCGGCGTGCATCTCGTCGCTGCCCGGGTCGATCGTCATGAGCAGGTCGAAGGCGCGCGCGGAGGCGGCCGCCATCCGGTCGATGACGGCGCCGAGCGTCTCCGGGTGCCGCCGGACCCCCGGCCGCGGTGCGGGCAGGTTGCGCCGCACCCAGCTGTCGATCCGGCGCACCAGATCGCGGCGGTAGCCGTCGAACTCGGCGGCCCTGGCGGGGGTGCCGCGGCGCGCGCGGTGCAGCTCGGCCAGCGCGTGCGCCTCGGCGCAGAGCGGGCCGTCGAGGTAGTGGCCGCGCAGCGCGGCCAGCAGCTCGTCCTTCGAGGGAAGCACCGGGTCGGCCTCGAGCTCGGTCTCGGGCAGCGCGCGCCGGGCTTGGTGCGCTGTCATCGCCACCGACCTCCCGTCCTCGGCGACACGAACCACATCACCTCGGATTCACGCGCGGTGGCGACCGGAAACCGTGGCGCAGATCGCGTTTGCGCCACGGCGACATGACCCGTGGTCAGTGCGCGGCTACCCCCGCCACCGCGGGTGGGCGTAGCCGCTCCGGGGTGAGCGCGGAGAGCTCCGCGGCGTGCTGCCGGTCGGCGGTGATGGCATCCAGCCGCCTGCCGAGCGCCTTCACCTCGTCGCGCAGCGCGATCACCCGGTCCAGCGGGTAATCCACCTCGGCCAGCACCGATTCCACCATGCGCCTGGCCTGGCGCTGCAGCGCGCGGCCCGCCTCGGTGGCGCGCAGCTCGACGGCGCGCCGGTCGTGCGCGCTGCGCACGCTCTCCACCAGGCCGTGCGCCTGCAGCCGCTGGATCAGCGGGGAGACGGTGCCGTAGTCGAGGTGCAGCTTCTCGCCGAGTTCGCGCATGGTCATCCCCGGCCGCTCCCAGAGCGCCAGCAGCGCCAGGTACTGCGGGTAGGTCACCCGCATCTCGTCCAGGAAGGGGCGGTAGGCGGCGGTCATCGAGCGGGAGGTGGAGTAGAGCGCGAAGCAGAGCTGCGCGGTGAGCGAGAGCGGGTCGGCGCCGGGTAGCGCGCCCCCGGTGGGGCGGCCGCTCCGGCTCGGGCGGAATTCGGATTCTCGGGCGGTATCGGGCAACGGTGCCTCGGACATAGCTGCACTGTACGCACCGGGCCGACCCGGGCGGGCCGGGTCGGCCGGGTATACCGCACGGTCTGGGCCGGCTCAGCCTGCAGCGCTGGTCTCGGCCACCTTCAGCTGCACGTCGACATTGCCGCGGGTGGCATTGGAGTAGGGGCACACCTCGTGCGCGGCGGCCACCAGCTCCTGCGCCCGCGCGGTCTCGACGCCGGGCAGCGCGACGGTCAGGGTGACCGCGAGCCCGAAGCCGGCGCCGTCCTGGCCGATGCCGACCTCGCCGGTGACGGCGGAGTCGGTGAGCCGCACCTTCTCCCGCCGCGCCACCACCTGCAGCGCGCTGTGGAAGCAGGCGGCGTACCCCGCCGCGAAGAGCTGCTCGGGGTTGGTGCCCGCACCGCCCGCGCCCCCCATCTCGGCCGGGATGACCAGGTCGAGGTCGAGCGCCTCGTCGGAGGAGGTGACGTGGCCCCCTCGCCCGGCGCCGGTGGCGGTGGCCGTCGCGGTGTACAGGATCTTCATCGTCGAACTCCTCGAGGGTCGTGTTCGTCGGACGTCCCCGACAGTAGCGAGCGATTCAATTGTGCACAATGTTTGTGACGTTCCCCTCCGGTAACCTCCGTGCACGTGGTCAACGATGTCGAGAAGCACTGGAGCGACCCAGGTGCGGTGCGCGGCGCCGCTCGCTACCTCGCGGCGGTCCTGGTGGTCGCCGCCGCGGTCTTCGGGGTCTGCGTGCTGTGGGCGAGCGGGCGCGCGGCCTGCGCGGGCGCGCGCATGCTCTGCGACGTCCCCGCGCAGAGCGTCACGCTGCTGGCGCCCGCGGCGACCCTGCTGCTCGGCGCGATCGGCGCCTTCGTGCAGACCTTCCGGGTGTGGAAACGCGGCGGCGGCTGGCCGATCTGGCAGGGCGCGGGGTGGTTCGCGCTCGTGCTCTTCATGGCCTACCTCTCGATCGGCGGCGGGGCGCTGGCGGGCTGATCACGCGGGCAGCGTCGCCCAGACCACCTTGCCGAACGGCCAGCGCGGCACGCAGCCCCATGACCTGGCGAGGTCGGCGACCACGTGCAGCCCGTACGCCTGCACCTCGCCCGCCGCCGGCTCGCGCAGCACCGCGGCCTGCGGCGCGGCATCGGTCACCGCGACGGTGAGCCCGCCCGGCCGCAGCTCCAGCCGGACCCCGACCTCGCCCGCCGCGTGCAGCATCGCGTTCTCCACCAGCTCGGTGACGAGCAGCTGCGCGTCGGTGAAGAACTCGGCGGTGTTCCAGCGCACGCACACCCCGGCGACGAACTCGCGCGCGCTCTGGGCGCTCGCCGCACCCGCGGGCATCGCCAGTCCGGCCCGCTGCCCGCGCGGCCGGGCGGGCGCCGCGGCCAGCGCGGCGGCGACCGACTCCAGCACCGGCACCCGGCGCACCGCGGCCGCCGCCCGGCGGCGCAGCGGCTCGGCGCCCGCCACCAGCAGGATCGGCACCCCCGGCCAGTCCAGCACCCGGATCCGGGCGGCGCTGAAGACGGTGAAGGCGCCGTCGTCGGCGGGCTCGAGCTCGTCCAGCACGACGATCAGCGCGCGCGGCTCGTCCACCGCGAACCGCACCAGGTCCGCGCCGAAGCTCCGGTAGGTCTCGGCGTCCAGGACGCCGCGCGGGCGCAGCACCGCGCACTCCCCCGCGAACTCGGGCCGCCACGACACCTTCCCACCGATGCGCTCCACCCGGATCGGCTACCCTGCCGAGCCGCGCTCAACCGCGGATTCACCCCCGTGCCAGGGGGTATTGCGGGCGCACAGCGCAGGAGATGATCGAGAAAGGGACGACAAATGACCGGAATGGTTACCGACGGTGCCGCCACCACCGACCGCCCGTCCCCGGAGCACCGGAGACCGCCGGGCGTCGACGACGCGACGGTCGCCGCGGGCGGCAAGCTCTCCGAGGCGCTGGAGACCGTGGAGCGGGCCCGCGGCCACCTCTACGAGCTGCACCAGCTGATCGGCGGCGCCGACCTCAGGCTGGACGAGGCGGTGTCGAAGTTCCGCGAGGCGGGGCACCCGGAGATCGCCGAGCGCATCGAGCGCGAACTCATCGGCCGCAACGTGCTGCCCGGCCGCTGGACGTTCCAGATCGTCGAGGAGTTCGACGACGGCTACTACGCGCAGTTCCGGGAGATCGAACGGGGTGTCCGGGACGAACTGTTCGAGGGCAGGCGGCACCTGTTCGAGGCGGAGATGAAGGAAGAGCGCCGGACCAACGGGCACAGGGGCCATTCGGCCGTTCCGCCGGAGTGACCGGGCCCGGAATAGCGGGTCAGCCGCCCGCCGGTTGCTCGGGCAACTCGGCGGCGGCGCGCCGCGCCTCCAGCCAGGAGGTGGCGCCCACCGTCAGATACGAGGCGACCACCGCCAGCACCGGAAGACCAAGGACCATCAGCAACACCGGGAACATCGACATGGCCCGTGCCCCTCTCCACCGCGTACGCGCGCTCCGTCCCGAGTCCGAAGCCCGGACCCGGCGGCGCCACCTGCGCCTGCTCGGCTATTACCCCTAACCCATCGCCACACGCGATCCATACCGCAACACCCCTGTGAATTGGGTCACCGACCCTCGGCAATTGCCCGACCCCGGTGGCGGGGGCAATTCGCGGGGGTGCTCCGGGGGCGAATTCGCTATCGATTGCCGAAAGGCCGGAACCGCTTTGCCGGGGTCGGCGACAAAGGCGTATGCGGCACCGCGCGGAGCGGAATGGGATGTAATGTCGTGCTGTCGAATCCGGCGTCCGGAAAGGGGCACAACAACAGTATGGCCAAGAAGGTCATCGTCCAGACCATCGACGATCTCGACGGCGAGTCGGTCGCGGACGAAACGATCGAGTTCGCGCTCGACGGTGTCGGTTACGAAATCGACCTGTCCAGCGCCAACGCGAAGAAGCTGCGCAGCGAGCTGGAGTCGTGGGCCAAGCACGCCCGCCGGGTGAGCGGCAGGCGGCGCCAGCCCAAGACCCCCGCCCCGCGCGCCAAGTCCGCGGACAACCGCGAGCAGACCGCCGCGATCCGGGAGTGGGCACGCAACAACGGGTTCGAGGTCTCCGCCCGCGGCCGGATTCCGGCCGAGGTGCAGCAGGCCTACCGCGCCGCCAACAGCGACGCGGAGGACTGACCCGCCGCGCGATCGGGCGGGCCGCGCAGCATTTCCCGCGCCCGCCCCGCTCGCGCCGGATTTCCGGCCCCGCCCGATGCCGCGCCGGGGCAGAATGGAGTTCGGCGCACCACCGAACCACTCGACCCCAGGATCGCGGGATGGCCCAACGGCGTAGCCTCTCGCAGCGACGAGCTGCCCTCGAAGCGGAATGGACCCGCCGGGTCCCCCGCGTGCCGGGTACGGACCTGGTCCGGCCCGGTGACATCGCGCGGCCGGACGCGCTCGACTCCGCGGTCGCGCAGTCGTGGGCGCGCTCGCTGCGCACCGTCGACCCGGCCAGGGACCACGCCCCCGGCGACGCCGTCGACGCCAGGACCCGCTGGGCCGAGTCGCCGCTGCGCACCCCGGTGCTCGAGCTCGCCGACCAGCTGCGCGGGGTCGCCGACGGCTCCGGCTTCGTCGCCGCCGTCACCGACGAGAGCGGCACCATCCTCTGGTCCTACGGCGGGCCGGTCATGCGCCGCCGCGCCGAGCAGGTGAACTTCGCGCCCGGCGGCCGCTGGGACGAGCCGCACATGGGCACCAACGCGCTCTCGCTGGCGCTGCGCACCGAGCGCCCGCACACCGTCTTCTCCGCCGAGCACCTGGTCGCCGCGTTACACGGCTGGGTCTGCTACTGCGCGCCGATCCACGGCCCCGACGGCAGGCAGCTCGGCGTGCTCGACCTCTCCACCGCGTGGGACCGCGCGCACCCGCTCGCCATGTCCACCGCCATGGCGCTGGCCAGCGCCATCGAGGCGCGGGTGCGGGCGGGGGCGCCCGCCGTCCCGGGGATGCGGCTGCGCTGCCTCGGCGGCGCCGAGCTGGTGCGCGCGGGCGAGCGGGTGCGGCTGCGGCCGCGGCACCTGGAGATCCTCACCCTGCTCGCGCTGGAGCCGGAGGGGTTCACGCACGAGCGGCTGCATTTCGCCGTCTACGGCGACCGGCCGGTCGGGACCAGCACGCTGAAGTCGGAGATGTCGTACCTGCGCCGGGCCACCGGCGGCGAGATCAGCAGCCGGGTCTACCGGCTGGCGCACCCGCCCGCCTGCGATGCCGTCGAGCTGCTCGCCGCGCTGGAGGCCGGGGACACCGGCACCGCCGTCGAGCTGTACCGGGGGCCGCTGCTGCCGGGTTCGGACACCCCCGGAATCGTCACGTGGCGCGACCACCTCGAGGTGGCGATCCGCACCGCCGTGCTCTCCAGCCCCGATCCCGCGCACGCCCTGCGCTACGGGGAGTTCGCCACCCCCGACATCGCCGTGCACGAGCACGCGCTGCGACTCCTCGCCTCCGGCGACCCGAGGCGCGGTATCGCGGCCGCGCGGCTGCACTCCGCCCTGCACGGCTGACCCGCCGGATCTCGGCGGCGGTGACCAGCGCGCGGACGTGGGCGGACGCCCCCGGGGGCGGCGCAGGCCAGGCTGGTCGACCGCTGCTCCGAGCGGCTCCGCGGTGGCACCCGCGGGGCGGCGTCAACGTTTCCCCAACCTCGGCGGCGCATAGTGACACGCGTCACGGCCGTGCGCCGTGGGTTCAGTGGTCGCCAACAGCGAGGAGTCGTTCGCCATGATCTACGCGAAGCCGGGAGCCGAGGGCAGCGTCGTCGAGTACGCCCGCCGATACGACAACTTCATCGGCGGGGACTGGGTGGCCCCGGCGGAGGGCCGGTACTTCGAGAACCCCTCCCCGGTGGACGGCGCCACGTTCACCGAGGTCGCCCGCTCCACCGCCCCCGACATCGACCGCGCGCTGGACGCCGCGCACCAGGCCGCCGACGGCTGGGGCCGCACCTCCACCACCGAGCGCGCCAATATCCTGAACCGCATCGCCGACCGGATCGAGGAGAACCTCACCGCGCTGGCCGTCGCGGAGACCTGGGAGAACGGCAAGCCGGTGCGCGAGACGCTCGCCGCCGACCTGCCGCTCGCCGTCGACCACTTCCGCTACTTCGCCGGTGCGCTGCGCGCCCAGGAGGGCGGCATCTCGGAGATCGACGGCGACACCATCGCCTACCACTTCCACGAGCCGCTCGGCGTGGTCGGCCAGATCATCCCGTGGAACTTCCCGATCCTCATGGCCACCTGGAAGCTGGCTCCGGCGCTGGCCGCGGGCAATGCCGTGGTGCTCAAGCCCGCCGAGCAGACCCCGGCCTCCATCCTCAAGGTGGTCGAGCTGATCGCCGACCTGCTCCCGCCGGGCGTGCTGAACGTGGTGAACGGCTTCGGCGTCGAGGCGGGCAAGCCGCTGGCCTCCAGCCCGCGGGTGGCCAAGGTGGCGTTCACCGGCGAGACCACCACCGGCAGGCTGATCATGCAGTACGCCAGCGAGAACATCATCCCGGTCACGCTGGAGCTCGGCGGCAAGAGCCCGAACATCTTCCTCCCGGATGTGGCCGCCGCCGACGACGAGTTCTTCGACAAGGCGATCGAGGGCTTCGTCATGTTCGCGCTGAACCAGGGCGAGGTCTGCACCTGTCCCTCGCGCGCGCTGGTGCACTCGTCCATCTACGACGAGTTCATGGAGCGGGCGGTCGCGCGCACCGAGGCGATCGTGAGCGGCAACCCGCTCGACGACGCCACCATGATCGGCGCGCAGGCCAGCAACGACCAGTTCGAGAAGATCCTCTCCTACATCGACATCGGGCGGCAGGAGGGCGCCGAGGTGCTCACCGGCGGCGGCACCCGCTCGGTGGACGGGCTGCCGAACGGGTTCTACGTCGAGCCGACCATCTTCAAGGGCCGCAACGACATGCGGATCTTCCAGGAGGAGATCTTCGGGCCGGTGGTCTCGGTGACGACCTTCGACTCGGTGGACGAGGCGCTCAAGATCGCCAACGACACCCTCTACGGGCTCGGCGCCGGCGTCTGGTCGCGGGACATGAACACCGCTTACCGGCTGGGTCGGGAGATCAAGGCGGGCCGGGTGTGGACCAACTGCTACCACGCGTACCCGGCGCACGCGGCCTTCGGCGGCTACAAGAAGTCCGGCATCGGGCGGGAGAACCACCGCATGATGCTCGAGCACTACCAGCAGACCAAGAACCTGCTGGTCAGCTACTCGCCCAACAAGCAGGGGTTCTTCTGATGCCGGTGCACCGGGTGGAGCTCACCGGCAAGGCCACCGAGCTGCTGCGCGCGCTGGAGGCGCAGCACGGGCCGGTGATGTTCCACCAGTCGGGCGGCTGCTGTGACGGCAGCGCTCCGATGTGTTACCCGCGGAACGAGTTCCGGGTCGGCTCGGCCGACGTGCTGCTCGGGCGGGTCGACGCGGACACCCCGTTCTGGATGAGCGCGGACCAGTACGAGTACTGGAAGCACACGCACCTCACCGTGGACGTGGTGCCGGGCCGGGGCAGCGGGTTCTCGCTGGAGGCGCCGGAGGGTGTGCGCTTCCTGATCCGCTCCCGGCTGCTCACCGACGACGAGGTGCTGGCGCTGGCGGCGGAGCCGCCACCCGCCACCGGGGCCGAACTCGAGGGGTGAGTTCCACCGCGCGGGCCGGGCACGGGTGCCCGGCCCGCCGCGCGTCCCGGCCCGGGTCGGTGGCCGTGGCATCGGCCAGGTTACGAAAACGGACCGATCGGGTACTCCGAGTCACATGAGACCGATAGACACCCGGGAAAGGGAGGACACGGCGCCGCCCGCGGTGGGCGGGTCCGGTCACCACACCGGCGGGCACCAGTGGCGGCGCATCCGTGACGTGATCGCGTCGCGGACCGTGGCCGACGGGGCGCGCCCGGTCTCCATCGATATCGGGGCGCCGCAGGTCGCTGCCGAGACGCAGGGCGTGGTGTGCGGGTTCCGGATTGCCGGGCTCGGCGAGCGCTGGGCCTCCGGCACCGATTCGCTGGCCGCGCTCTACCGCGCGCTGCTCGGCGTCGCCGACGACCTGGCCGCCGCCAACCGCGGGGGCGCGCGCTTCGAGCTGCTCGACCCCGCCGACCTCTCCTTTCCGGCCCCGGCCGCGGGCTCGTCCGCGCGCCCGGCCGACCCGGAGCACACGCCGCAGTCGCTGGTCGCCGCCCGCACCCTGCACGGCGCGGACGGCCCGTACTCGATCATCATCGGCCGCCCGTACCCGTCCGAGGACGGCCGGTACGCGCTGTGCCGCTTCCACATCAGCGAGCACCGCCCGGCCGTCGCCTCCGGGGTGGACGGCATCCAGGCGCTGCTCACCGCGTTCCGGATGATCGCCGGGCTCTGCGACCTGCCCGCCGACTGGCCGGTCAGCAGGCTCGCCTGAGGGCTCTACTATTCCCGGGTGACCCGCTTCCGCCAGCCCGCCCCCGACCTCGACCTCCCCGACACCTCGGTGCTCCCGCCGCGGCAGCGACAGATCCTCGCCGCCATCAGGGACTGGGCGCTCGCGCACGGGTACTCGCCCTCGACCAGGCAGATCGGCGACGCGGTCGGGCTGCGCTCCACCTCGACGGTCTCCCGGCACCTGCGCGAGCTGGAGGAGCGCGGCTTCCTGCGCCGCGGGCCTGCCGCCACCCGGCCGATCGACGTCCGGCTCTTCCTCGCCACCGACCCCGAGCGGGCGCACTCCCCCGACTCCGTCCCGGTGCCGCTGCTCGGCGACATCGCCGCGGGCACGCCGATCACCGCCGAGGAGCACCTGGACGACGTGCTCGACCTGCCGCGCGACCTGGTCGGCCGCGGCGAGGTCTTCGCGCTGCGGGTGCGCGGCGACTCCATGGTGGACGCCGCGATCTGCGATGGCGACACCGTGGTGGTGCGGAGCCAGCCGGACGCGCACTCCGGCGAGATCGTGGCCGCGCTGCTGGACGGCGAGGCCACGGTGAAGGTGCTGCGCAGGCGCGGCGGCCACGTCCACCTGGAGCCGCGCAACCCCGCCTACCCGGTGCTGGACGGCGACGACGCGATGGTGCTCGGCAAAGTGGTGTCGGTGCTGCGCCGGATCTGAGCCGGTCCGACGCGCCGCGAATCCGGGCGCGGACCCGGCGTTTCCCGTCGGAGTTCCCCGAAACCATTGCCCCGCACCGCAGCTCACGCGAAGATGGGCGGGCCGAGCGCCGCCGCGGCATCCCGGCACGCAGGGGACGCACCGGCCGCGCGCCGAGGGGGACACCATGAGAGCCGATCGGGGCCGGGTTCGGCACCTGCGGAGCGATCCCGCGGTGCCGGTGCCGGAGGCCGCGGAAGCCGACGACACCGTTGTGACGGTGCGGATCCCGGCCACGCCGGAGCGGCTGCCGACACTCGGGGCGCTGGCGGCCGCGACGGCGGTGGCGGCCGGGTTCGGGGCCGGGGAGTGCGGCGAGCTGCGCGACGCCGTGCACCGGGTCGCCGCGGCATTGCTGACCCGCACCGTTCCGGGCAGCGCGGTGGACGGCACGCTCACCGGCCGCGCGGGAACGGTGCTGGTCCGGCTGCAGGCGGTGACCAGGGCGGGCCCCGTCCCCGGGCACGCCGTCGGCGCCGCCACACCGTCGCTGACGCACAGCGCCGCGGCCTTCCGCGCCCCGTTCGACGGGGCCGCGGGCGGCCACCCCACCGTGGTCGACCTCTGCTGGGCCCGCCCGGAGTGAAACCGGACGCGCCGCGCCGCCGAGCCGCGTGCGCACCTGTTCACCGAATGTGGCACAGTTGCGCGGCGGAACCGGTGATCGGCGTCGGTCACGCGGACGAACGAGGAGGCGAGGCGCATGCTGTCCGGGCAGCGGGAATCGGCGGGCGCCGCCGCACGCGCGGAGGCCGAACGCGTCGCAGCCGGGCTCGCGCACTCCCCCACCGACTTCCACGATCGGGTCGAGCCCACCGTGCTGCTGGTCGAGGACGACCGCGCGGACGCGCTGCTGGTCGAGGAGCTGGTCGCGGACGGCGCCCCCGGGCTGCGGATGTCCTGGGTGCGCTCGATGGCCGAGGCGGGCGAGCACCTGGCCCGGCACCGCCCGGACTGCGTCCTGCTCGACCTGCACCTGCCCGACGCCAGCGGCATGGAGGCGGTGGCGCGGATCCGTGGCTTCACCGACCGGGTGGCGATCGTGGTGCTCACCGGGTTGGACGAGGAGCAGACCGGGCTCGCCGCGGTCGCCGCGGGCGCGCAGGACTACCTGGTCAAGGGCCGGGTCGAGCCGGAGCTGTTCGGCCGCGCGGTGCGCTACGCCATCCAGCGCAAGCAGACCGAGGCCGCGGCGGTCGCGCTGCGCGCCAGCCAGATGCAGGCGCAGGAGAACTCCCGGCTGGAGCGCGGGCTGCTGCCGACCCCGCTGCTGCGCGGCGACCGGGTGGTCGACGTGTACACCCGGTACCGCCCCGGCCGCGCCTACGCGCTGCTCGGCGGCGACTTCTACGACGTGGTCCAGGACGCCGACGGCACCGTGCACGCGCTGATCGGCGACGTCGCGGGGCACGGCCCGGACGAGGCCGCGATCGGGGTCGCGCTCCGGCTGGCCTGGCGCACCCTGGTGCTCAGCGGGATCAGCGGGGCCAGGCAGCTGGAGCTGCTGGAGGAGGTGCTGCTCGCCGAGCGCGCGGGCAACCGCACCTTCGCCACCCTGACCACGCTGGTGCTCGACCCGCGCAAGCGGGTGGCGCGGGTGATCCGCGCCGGGCACCCCGGCATGCTCGCCCGCCGGGACGCGGGCACCGACTGGGTGGAGGTGGCGGGCGGCCCCGCGCTCGGGGTGCTGCCGGGCCGCGCGGTCTGGCCCAGCCACCAGTACCCGATGAGCGAGGACACCGGGCTGGTGCTCTTCACCGACGGCCTGTACGAGGGCCACATCGGCCCCGGCAACCAGCGGCTCGGCGAGGACGGGCTCCACGAGCTGGTCTCCTCGGTGCCGCGGGTCGACCCGAACCTCTTCGTGGACGCGCTGATCGCCAAGGTCGAGGCGATGGCCGACGAGCACGGCGGCCTCGCCGACGACGTCGCGGTCATGTACCTGCGCTGGGCGCGCCCGGAAACCGGCGCATGAGCCGCGCGACGAACGGTCTGTCCGGCCGCTACACCGTGCAGACCTGGTTCCAGCTGGTGCTCGGGTTGATGGTGCTGATCGTGCTGTTCGGCGGCGCCGCGGGGGCCGAGGTCATCTCCGACACCAACCGCAGCACCGACCGGCTGCTGGACCGGGTGCAGCCCGCCGCGGCCGAGGCCTACCTGCTGCAGGGCGCGCTGATCAACCAGGAGACCGGGGTGCGCGGCTTCGCCATCGCCGCCGACCCGCAGTTCCTGCAGCCGTACACCATCGGCAGGCAGGAGGAGGAGCGCGCCGCCGCCCGGATCCGCGAGCTGGTCGGCGACGACCCGGCGCTGATGGCCGACCTGGACACGCTGGAGCGGCTGGCCGACGAGTGGCGCGCCGCCTACGCCGACCCGGTCACCGGTGCCACCACCCCCGCCGCGGCCAGGGAGGTCGCCGACGCGGGCGTGGAGCGGAGCAAGGGGCTCTTCGACCAGCTGCGCGCCCAGTTCATCACGCAGAACCAGGGTTTCGCGGCGGCGCTGGTCGACGACCGCGCGGACCTGGCCCGCACCAGGGCCATCAGGAACGCGGTGCTCGGCGGCGTGGTCGCGGTCTTCGTCGTCGCCGCGCTGGTGCTCACCGTGATCGTGCGCAGGCTGGTGGCGCGGCCGCTGGCGGAGCTGGAGCGGTCCTCGCTGCAGGTGGCGGGCGGCGATTTCGACCACCACATCGAGGCGCGGGGGCCGTCGGACCTGCGCACGGTGGCCGAGGCGGTGGAGGACATGCGGCGCCGCATCGTGGCCGAGCTGCAGTCCTCGCGGGCGCAGGAGGCCAAGCTGGTCGAGCAGGCCGCCGACCTGGACGCGCAGACGGTGGAGCTGCGGCGGTCGAACCAGGAGCTGGAGCAGTTCGCCTACGTGGCCTCGCACGACCTGCAGGAGCCGCTGCGCAAGGTCGCCTCCTTCTGTCAGCTGCTGGAGAAGCGGTACGGCGACCAGCTCGACGAGCGGGGCAAGCAGTACATCGACTTCGCGGTGGACGGCGCCAAGCGGATGCAGGTGCTGATCAACGACCTGCTCACCTTCTCCCGGGTCGGCAGGCTCACCGACGCCGCCGAGCCGATCTCGCTGGACGACACCCTGGACAAGGCGCTGACCAACCTGGCCTCGATCGTCGAGGAGACCGGCACCGAGGTGCGGCGGCCGGAGCGGCTGCCCGAGGTCGTCGGCGACCGCACGCTGCTGACCATGCTGTGGCAGAACCTGGTCGGCAACGCGGTGAAGTTCGCGGCGCCGGGCAGGCCGCCGGTGATCGAGGTGGAGTCCGAGGTGGACGCCGCCGAGTACCGGTTCCGGGTCACCGACAACGGCATCGGGATCGCGCCCGAGTTCGCGGAGAAGGTGTTCGTCATCTTCCAGCGGCTGCACAACCGGGAGGAGTACTCCGGAACCGGGATCGGGCTGGCGATCTGCAAGAAGATCGTGGAATTCCACGGCGGCCGGATCTGGATCGACACCGAGTACACCGGCGGCGCCCGCTTCTGCTTCACTCTCCCACGCACGGCCGACCTCGAATCGTCCACCAGGACCGGGGCCGACGAGACCACCGACACCGAGGAGCCCTCGTGACGAGTTCCGGCCAGCCCATCGACATCCTGCTGGTGGAGGACGACCCCGGCGACGAGCTGATGACCCGGGAGGCGTTCGAGGACAACAAGATCGGCAACAACCTCTACGTCGCCAGGGACGGCGAGGAGGCGCTGGAGTTCCTCTACCGGCAGGGGCCGTGGGGGGAGGCGCCGCGGCCGGATCTGATCCTGCTCGATCTGAATCTGCCGAAGTACGACGGGCGGCAGGTGCTGGAGCGGATCAAGTCCGATCCCGATCTGGCGTCCATTCCGGTGGTGGTGCTCACCACCTCCGCCGCGGAGGAGGACATTCTGCGCAGTTACAAGCTGCACGCCAATGCGTACGTGACCAAGCCGGTGGATCTGGATCAGTTCGTGGCGGCGATCAAGCAGATCGATGATTTCTTCGTGCAGGTCGTGCGGTTGCCTCGGCAGAGGTAGGGGAGTTTTTTTCCCGGGGCTCCGCCCCGGGGACCCCGCTGCCCGCGCCGCGGCTACGCCCGGCGGGGGCTGCCCGTGTTACGCGGCTGCCCGCAGTGCCGATGCCCGTGAACTGCTGATTGCCCGGCAGGGGCTGAGCGCCCGGCAAAGGGCTGATTGCTTGGCGAGCTGCTGATTGCCCCGCGGGGGGCTGTTTCCCGGCGGGGGCCGATTGCCCGGCGGGGGGCTGTTTACCTGGCGGGGCTGATTGCCCGGTGCGGGTGATGGCCGGGGTGCGCGGTTGCGCTCGTGGGGCGATGTTCGCGGGCCGTGGGAGGTGCGGTGCCCGTCGGTTCACGGGCACCGGGAGCTGTGCCACGCCGCCGACGCTCGGGGGCTGGTGCCGAGCGCCGCGGCGAGACCGTCACTCGGAGGGGCGCACGCCCTCCGACGCCAGGGCGTCGTCCCTGGTCGCGAAGACCTGGAGCACCCGGTCCAGGCCGGTGATCTCGATCGGCCTGCGCACCGGCTCGGACGCCACCACCCGCAGCGAGCGCTCCGGCGCCGCCTCGGCGGCGACGAGCAGCACGCTGAGCCCGGCGGAGCCGAAGAACCCGACGCCGGACAGGTCGACCACCAGCACGGGCGGCTCCGCCCGCAACGCCTCCTCCACCGCCGACTGCAGGTCGGGCGCCGACGCCATGTCGATCTCACCCGCCGCCGTCAGGACGACGGTCGTCCCGACCGTCTCGGTACGGACGTCCAACGCCCTGTCCTCAGCGCTCACCGGGCGACCGCTCCGTCAGTGTCCGGGATCATCATCAACAACCTCCGCCAATGTCGAGACCGCCCACGTGCCCGTGGCTGGACACCGAGCGGCCTTCAGCGGCCAAACTACCTCATCGGCCCGGACCGATCCGACACACCGACGTGGAGCGGCCGTTTCCGTCCTCAGCGGCGCGCCGCGGGGAGCAGCCTGGCCCGCGGGGTGAGCCCGCCCATGACCGCGCGCACGGTGGCGGCGTGCGCCGCGCTCGCCGCCCGGTCACCCGGCCGCAGCCGGACCTCGAGCAGCTCCCTGGTGCGCGGGTGCAGCAGGGTGCGCACCGCCGCGTCCGGCAGGGTGCGCGGCCACCAGGCGTCCGGGCGCAGCAGCGCGGGGGCGAGCCTGGCGCTGTCCGGCGTGGCCGCGAGCTCGGTGGCGCAGACCCGGTCCAGGTACTCGGTGAAGCCGTCCCAGGTCTCCGGCATCACCCGCGCGGAGATGCCGTAGCGCAGGTACCAGCGGCAGCAGTCGGCGTAGAGCTCGTCCTTCTCGGTCGCGCGCAGCGGGCGGGCGAAGGTCTCGATCGCCGTCACCAGCGTGTCCACGTAGGTGGCGTGCTGGAAGAAGAACAGCTCGGGGTTGAGGCCGTGGTAGCGGCGGCCCCTGCTGTCGACGCCGTGCACCAGCTCGTGGCCGTAGCGGACGGCCGGGTGCGGGTCGCGCGGGGTGTACGCCAGGTACACCAGGTGCGAGACCACCCGCTTCTTGTGGTGCCAGAGCGAGCTCGGCGAGTGCGCCACGATGGCGGCGGCCACCGAGGGGTGCAGGATCTGCAGCCCGACCGCGCGGGGCAGCGCCAGCGCGAAGCGACGGTCGCCGAGGTACCGGCCGAGCAGGGAATCGGCATCGGGCGCGATGCCGCGAAGCCTCGACACGTCCATGTGCCACCCCCGAATAGATGAGACGAATAGACCCTCACTCTATCAGTGCCGGGATGGCGGAAACCCGAGTGCGCGAGGCGGATCCGGCCCGATAGATTCGATAGCAGATCAAACGACCTCGAGGAGCGCGTCCGTGTCCACCGACACCCCCGTGTCACCGAGCCCGGGGGCCGGGGTCGGATTCCGCTCCGAGCGCGGCCCGATCCTGGCCGCCATGATGCTGGCCTCCGGCCTGATCGCGCTGGACTCCACCATCCTCGCCACCGCGGTGCCCGCGATCACCGAGAGCGTCGGCGGCTTCGACCGCTTCCCCTGGCTGTTCTCGGTGTACCTGCTGGCGCAGGCGGTGACGGTGCCGCTGTACGGCAAGCTCGCCGACGCGGTCGGGCGCAAGCCGGTGCTGCTCGGCGGGATCGCCGTCTTCGCGCTCGGCTCGCTGCTCTGCGGGCTCGCCACCGGGATGACCTGGCTCATCGTCTTCCGGGCGATCCAGGGCATCGGCGCGGGCGCCATCATGCCGATGACCATGACCATGGCGAGCGATCTGTACACGCTGCGCGAGCGGGCCACCGTGCAGGGCTACATGGCGAGCGTGTGGGCCGCCTCCTCGGTGCTCGGGCCGCTGCTCGGCGGGCTCTTCGCCGACTACCTGGACTGGCGCTGGATCTTCCTGGTGAACCTGCCGCTCTCCGCGGTCGCCGCGTGGATGCTGGTGCGGCACTTCCGCGAGCGCGGCACCCGCGAGCGCGGCCCGATCGACCTGCTCGGCGCGGTGCTGCTCACGCTCGGCGCGGGCGCGCTCATCCTCGGGCTGCTGGAGGGCGGCACCGGCTGGGCCTGGAGCTCGCCGGCCGGGATCGGCGTCTTCGCCTGCGGCGGGCTGGCGCTGCTGCTCTTCGTCCTGGTCGAGCGGCGGGCCCCGGATCCGATCCTGCCGCTCGGGCTCTTCGCGCAGCGCCCGGTGCTGGCGGCCGCGGCGGTCTCGCTGTTGGTCGGGGCGGTGCTGATGGGCGTGACCTCGTTCGTGCCGACCTTCGCGCAGGGCGTGCTCGGCGCGAGCGCGCTGGCCGCCGGGCTCACCGTCGGGGTGCTCACGCTCGGCTGGCCGGTCACCGCCTCCCAGGCGGGCAGGCTCTACCTGCGGATCGGCTTCCGCCGGACCGCGCTGCTCGGCAGCCTGCTCGGCACCGTCGGCGCGGCGACGACGCTGCTCGTCTCGGCGGCATCGCCGCTGTGGCAGGTGGCGCTCTCCTGCTTCCTGATCGGCGCCGGGCTCGGCCTGGTCTCCACCCCGACGCTGATCGCCGCGCAGTCGCACGCGGCGTGGGGCGAGCGCGGGGTGGTGACCTCGACCGTCATGTTCACCCGCTCGATCGGCAGCGCGGTGGGGGTCGCGGTCTTCGGCGCGCTGGTGAACTCCAGGGTCGGCACGGTCGACCCGCCGCACCCCGCCGACCTGGCGGCGGGCACGCACCTGGTGTTCGTCGCCGTGGCGGTCGCGGCGGCGGCGATGGTCGCGGCCTGCGCACTGGTGGCCGAGCCCGCCCCGGACGGCGAGCCTGCGCCGGACGGCAGGCTTGCGCCGGACGGCAGGCTTGCGCCGGACGGCGAGCCCGCGCCGAAAGGCGGGCTCGCGGCGGAAGGCAGGCTCGCGCCGGACGGCGGGCCCACACCGAAACCTGCGCCGGAAGCCGAGGCTGTGCCGGAGGTTCGGCGGAAGGGTTAGCGCAGGAGGCGGTGTCCGGCGGCGGCCACGGCGGCGGTGAGCGCGGCGGCCAGCGCCATCGGCACCGCCAGGTGCAGGCGGAGCAGGACGGCGCCGGTCATGGCGCCGAGGAAGATCGCGGCGATGGCCCCCAGCCGGCGGTTCCACACCGCCTCCGCGCCGCCGCGCACCAGCGATTCACCGGCCAGCGCGGTGAGCGTGGAGGTGACGACGACGGTGGTCATCTCGCGCACCGCCAGGACGCGGGCGACCATGGCCTGCTGGCCCATGACCGCGGCGGTCGCCGCCGCCACCGGCACCTGCACGGCCGGGGTGTCGTGCTCCCCCGCGAGCAGCAGCCCCGCGGTGAGCGCGGCCAGGATCAGCGCGCCGGTGCCGAGCAGCGCGGTGATCCTGGTGTTCCAGCGCTCCGGCGGTTCGCGCAGCACGAACCCCGCGGTGCAGGCACCGGCGGCGAAGGCGACCAGCGCCACCAGCGGGCCGAGCACCGGGAGCTCGTCCGCGCCCGCCGACCCCATGGCGAGGATGACGATATTGCCGGTCATGTTCCCGGTGAAGACGCGGTCGAGGCCGAGGTAGCCGACGGCGTCGACCACGCCGGTGACGAAGGTGAGGATCGCGGTGAGAGCGAGCGGCGCGTCCGGCAGGTGGGGGCGGGTCACGGTGTCCTCTCCGGGGGTCGCTCGGCGAGGAGGATCGTCGCACGGCGGCGGAGGACCGAACGGCGCGGGGCGGCCGCCGCGCGGGAGAACCTCGCGCCGATGCCGACCGCTCAGGGCGCCGCGGGCTCCCGGTCCACCGGGTCGTAGCCGCCGATCCCGGAGCGCACCTCGCGCCAGCGCCAGCGCCCGCCCGCGTCGGTGGCGAGTGCGGGGGTCGGCCCACCGGCACCGTCGCGCAACCCGTCGAGCAGCTCGCGCAGCGCCTCCTCGGCGGTGTAGCGCGGACGCCAGCGCAGCTCGGCGGCGGCCCGGCCGCTGTCCAGCACCGGCAGCCGCAGGAAGGCGGCGAAGAGCTCGGGGGCGGCGGGGGCGAGCCGCAGCCCCCACGCCGCCGCCAGCGCGCCGTGGAAGAGCCGGTCCGGGACGGTGACCGGGCGGGCGCCGAAGACCCGGGCGAGCCGCGTCCGGTCCAGCACCGGCTCGGCGGCCAGGTTGAACGGCCCGCCCACCTCGCGGACCAGCGCGGCGCCGACCGCCGCGGCCACGTCGGCGGCGTGCACCGCCTGCATGACCAGGCTCGCGGGCAGCGGCAGCACCGGAATCGCCCCGGTGTGCAGCAACCGGTTGGGGAAGAACGGCCCGAGGAAGAGCCTGCGCTGCTCGGCGGCGGCGGCCCGCTGGAAGACGAAGGCGGGCCGCAGCCGCACGATCCGGCAGCCGGGGTGCTCCCACTCGAAGGTGTCGAGCAACCGCTCCACGTACGCCTTCTCCCTGGTGTAGGCGGCGGTCGGCCTGCCGTCGGTGGGCCAGCTCTCGGCGACCGGGCGCAGGTCGGTGCGGGGCGAGTAGGCGCCCACCGACGAGGTGTACACCAGCGAGGGCACCGAGGCCGCGGCGACCGCGCGCAGCACCCGCTCGGTGCCGGTGACGTTCCCGCGCCAGGTGTCCAGCGGGGCGTGCATGGGCTGCATCATCCAGGCCAGGTGCACCACGGCGTCCGCGCCCGCGCAGATCGGCGCCAGGTCGTCGGTGCGGATGTCGGCGCGCACCCACTCCACGCCGGGGGCGGGATCGGCGGGGATGCGCCGGGCCACCGCCCTGATCTTCCCGACGGCGGGGTCCCCGATCAGCGCGGAGAGCACGGCGGTCCCCACATTGCCCGACGCGCCGAACACCACGGTTCGCATTCCGGCCTCCTTGTCGACGTCCGTTCCCCGGCGCCCTACCCGCCGCGCGCCTGCGCACACCGCGGGTTTGCCCCGGGGTGGCGGGTGGTAGAGCCACGGGGTCCCACCGCCGAGAGGAGTCCGCGATGACACAGGTCAACCCGACCCAGGTGCAGAAGTCCCTGTCCGGCGTCGACTACCCGGCCGACCGCAACGACCTGCTGGCCGCCGCCAGGACCAACGCCGCGGGCGACGACGTGCTGGACGCGCTCGGCGCCCTCCCCGAGCGCACCTTCGACGGCCCGGAGGCGGTCCAGCGCGAGCTGGCCTGACCAGGGCGGGCACCCCGGCACGGCGATCGGAGCGTAGCGTAGTAAGGCAACCCTTATTACCCATACCGGAGGTAGCCCCGTGGCCCGACCCCGCACCACCCTCACCGTGTTGCGCACCGAACAGCTCACCCCGCACCTGATCCGGGTGCACTTCGGCGGCCCCGGCTTCGCCGCCTTCCGCCCCAGCGAGCACAGCGACTCCTACGTGAAGCTGATCTTCCCGCAGGAGGACGGCATCGAGGTGCTGCGCACCTACACCGTGCGCAGCGTGGACGTCGAGGCGGGCACGCTCGCCGCCGACTTCGTCTACCACGGCGCCGAGGGCATCGCCGGGCCGTGGGCCGCCTCGGTCGCGCCGGGCACCACCGTCGACGTCTACGGCCCCGGCGGCGCCTACACCCCGCGCGCGGACGCCGACTGGCACCTGCTGGCCGGGGACGAGGCGGCGCTGCCCGCCATCGCGGCCGGGCTGGAGGCCATGCCCGCGGACGCCGTCGGGGTGGCCTTCGTCGAGGTGGCAGGGCCGGAGGACGAACTCAAGCTGGACAAGCCGGACGGCATCGAGCTGACCTGGCTGCACCGCGGCTCCCGGCCCGCGGGCGAGCTGCTCGCCGAGACCGTGCGGGCGGCCGAGTGGCGGGACGGGCAGGTGCAGGTGTTCGTGCACGGGGAGGCGCAGGCGGTCATGCACGACATCCGCCGGTACATCCGCCGCGAGCGCAACGTCCCCGCGGAGTGGGCCGCCTCGATCTCCGGCTACTGGCGGCGGGGTCGCACCGAGGAGGGATTCCGGGAGTGGAAGTCCGAGCTCAAGAACACCGAGGATGTCAAGGGCTGATCGCCCCGGCACCGGTAGCGTCGACCCCATGAGCGCTCTCGATGTCGCGATCATCGGCTACGGCCTCGCAGGCTCGGTCTTCCACGCCCCGCTGATCGCGGCCGACCCGCGGCTGCGCGTCGCCACTGTGGTCACCGGCTCGGCGGAGCGGGCCGCGCAGGCGAGCCGCGAGCACCCCGGCGTCCGCGTCCTCCCCGACCCGGACGCCCTCTTCGCCGATCCCGCGGGCACCGCGCTCGTCGTCGTCGCCTCGCCGAACCGCACCCACGCCCCGCTGGCGGCCCTGGCGCTCGACGCGGGTCTTCCGGTCGTCGTGGACAAGCCCTTCACGGTGACCGTCGCGGAGGCCGAAGACCTGGTGGCCCGTGCCGAGCGGGCCGCCCTGCTGCTCACCGTGTTCCAGAACCGCCGCTGGGACGGCGACTTCCGCACGGTGCGCCGCCTGGTCGAGGAGGGCGTGCTCGGCCGGGTGCACCGCTTCGAGAGCCGGTTCGAGCGCTGGCGCCCGACCCCGAAGGGCGGCTGGCGCGAGGTCGGCGGCCCGGCCGACGCCGCGGGCATCCTCTACGACCTGGGCCCGCACCTGGTCGACCAGGCCCTGGTGCTGAACGGCCCGGTCACGGGCGTCTACTGCGAACTGGACCGGCTGCGCCCCGGCATCAGCACCGACGACGACGCCTTCGTCGCGCTGCACCACGCCTCCGGCGCCCGCTCGCACCTCTGGGCAAGCGCGCTGGCCCCGCGCCTCGGCCCCCGCTTCCGGGTACTCGGCGACCGCGCCGGATACCAGGTCGACGGCCTCGACCCGCAGGAGGCCGCGCTCCGCGACGGCCGCCGCCCGGACGACGGAAAGCCATGGGGGACGGTCGATTCCGCGCACTGGGGCACCGTCGGCGCGGAGCCGGACGCCGAGCCGGTCCCCACCCTCCCCGGCGCCTACCCGGCCTTCTACACCGGCGTCGCCGCCGCGCTGCTGGACGGCGCGCCCGCCCCCGTCGACCCCCGCGACGCCATCACCGGCCTCCGCGTCCTCGAGGCCGCCCGCACCTCCGCCGAGACCGGCGCCGTCGTGCGGCTCTGACACCCCGGCCGCGCGCCGCCACCACCGGCCGGGTACCGCGGCGGCAGATCCGCTCGCGCGCCGCCGCTACCGCCACGGCGCCGCGGCGGTAGGTCCCGCACCCGGTGCGGAGTCGATCCCGCTGCGGGGCACCGCGATCGAACCGCGCCCGGTAGGGTGCGGCGGTGGACTCCGCCGAGTTGATCGACCGGGGCAGGTCGCTCGCCGACAACCTGACCTCGACCCAGCTGCCGCCGCCGTGGTGGCTGGTGCTCGCCACTGGCGCGGTGGCTTTCCTGCTCGTGGCCTACACGCCGGTCTGGCGGGTCACCCGCGCCGCGGTGACCATCGCGCACGAGGGCGGCCACGCCGGGGTCGCGCTGCTCTCCGGCCGCAGGCTGAGCGCGATCACGCTGCACTCGGACACCTCGGGGCTGACCGTCTCCAGCGGCAAGCCGTACGGCATCGGCATGATCCTCACCGCCTTCGCGGGCTACCCGGCGCCGCCGCTGGTCGGGCTCGGCTTCGCGGCGCTGCTCGGCGCCGACCGGATCACCCTGGTGCTCTGGACCACGATCGTGCTGCTGGCCGCGGTGCTGATCAAGATCCGCAACCTGTACGGCGCGCTCACCGTGTTCGTGGTCGGCGGGACGGTCTTCGCGGTCTCCTGGTTCGGCAGCGACCTGCTGCAGGCCGGGTTCGCGTACCTCACCACCTGGTTCCTGCTGGTCGCCGGGATCAGGCCGGTGGTCGAGCTGCAGCGCACCCGCAGCCGCAGCGGGGCCAGGGATTCCGATGCCGACCAGCTGGCACGGCTCACCAGGCTGCCCGCGGTGTTCTGGGTGCTGGTCTTCGCCGCGCTCGCCATGTTCGCGCTGCTCATCGGCGGCCGCATGCTGCTCGCCGACGCCACCGGGGTGTGCGTGCCGTACCTCTCCGACGCGCGCTGCGCGGCCCCCGAGGTGAGCGCTCCCTAGCCGGTCCGGGGGTTTGCGCCCGCCCGCTCGCGGCACGCCTACAGCGGAAGGCACGAATCCGGCGAACGGAAGGAGCACCCCACCATGACCGAGAACCTCGACGGCGTGCGGGTCCTGATCATCACCTCGCAGACCGGGGTGGAGCACGACGAACTCCTCGACCCCAAGCAGTGGCTGCTCGGCAAGAACGCCACCGTCGTGCACGCCGCCCCGGAGCGCGGCGACGTGCAGACCTTCCGGCACGACACCGAGAAGGACGAGGTCGCCACCGCCGACACCGCGCTGGGCGAGGTCTCCCCCGCCGACTTCGACATCCTGGTGATCCCCGGCGGCACGGTGAACGCGGACAAGCTGCGCACCGAGCCCAAGGCGGTGGAGCTGGCCACCGAGTTCGCCAAGGCGGGCAAGCCGATCGCCGCCATCTGCCACGGCCCGTGGCTGCTGGTCGAGGCCGGGCTGGTGCGCGGCAAGACGCTCACCTCCTACCCCTCGCTGCGCACCGACATCGGCAATGCGGGCGGCGCCTGGGTGGACGAGGCGGTGGTGCGCTCGACCGACGACGGCTGGACCCTCATCACCTCCCGCAACCCCGGCGACCTGCCCGATTTCGAGACCGCCATCGGCTCCCAGCTGGTCGCGGCGGGCTGACCTCCGCCCGGCAGGCCCGCGCGCTCGCGGCGCGGGCCCTGCACCTGCGCCCGCCCGGCAAAGGAGCGCGGGGTCGGCAGCGGGCCGCGAACTCAAACCGGCCGGTGCTCCCCCGGGGCAGGCCGTATGAGCAGATCCGCGATGTGCGCAGCGAGTTCATCCGGTGCCCCCGCCGCCGGGACGGTCCAGCCGCGTTCGTCGGGGCGCAGCGGCTCCAGCGCCGCCAGCTGGCTCGCCAGCAGGCTCGCGGGCATGAAGTGCCCGCGCCGGGCGGCGAGCCTGCGTTCCAGCTCCGCGCGCGGGACGTCCAGGTGCGCGAAGCACACCCCTGGCACCAGTGCCCGCAATCGATCCCGGTAGCGCCGTGCCAGCGCCGAACAGCTGAGCACCCCGCCGACCGCGGCCAGCCGGGCCCCGGCGATGTCGAGCCAGGGCCACCGGTCGGCGTCGGTGAGCGGCGTCCCGGCCCGCATCGTGGCGACATTCGCGGCGGGGTGCAGCTCGTCGCCCTCGGTGAACGGTACCCCGAGCCGGGCCGCGAGCAGCTCGCCGACGGTGGTCTTGCCGCTGCCGGAGACCCCCATGAGCACCAGCGGCGAGGTCAGGGCGTGCGCCACTGCTCGTCGGTGAGCCGCTCGCTCGCCTGCGGGCCCATGAGCAGCATGCCGCCGTCCACCACGTAGGAGGCGCCGGTGACGTACCCGGCCGCCGGGGTGGTGAGGAAGGCGACCACCGCCGCGACCTCGTCGGCGTGCCCCGGCCTGCCCAGCGGGTAGCCGGGGCGCGGGTGCTCGCGCGGATCGGCGTCGTCCTGCCCGGTCATCGGCGTAGAGATCTCGCCCGGCGCCACCGAGTTCACCGTGATGCCGTGCTCGGCCAGCTCCAGCGCCAGCACCTTGGTGAGCGCGCCGAGCCCGGCCTTGGCCGCGCAGTACGGCGCCGCGCCGACCCGGGGCGCGTGCTCGTGCACGCTGGTGATGTTGACGATCCGGCCGCCGCGCCCGCCCGCGATCATCCTGGCCGCGGCGCGCTGCGCGCAGAGGAAGGCGCCGTCCAGGTCGACGCTCAGCACCGAGCGCCAGGTCGCGAAGTCGAGCTCGACGGCCTTCGTGGCTGAGCCGGTGCCGGAGCAGTTCACCAGCACGTCGAGCCCGCCGAGTTCGTCGGCGAGCTCGTCCACGACCGCCGCGGCGGCGGGCAGGTCGGTGAGGTCGAGCCTGCGGACGACGGCGGTGACGCCGAGTTCGCGCGCGGCCGCGGCGGTCTGCTCGGCACCCGCCTGGTCCTCGTGGTACGTGACGCCGACGTCGACCCCGCCGCCCGCCAACGCCAGGGCGACCGCCCGGCCGATCCCGGAGTCCGATCCGGTCACCACGGCGCGCTGCGGCGCCCCGGTGCGTTCCTGTGCGAGCGGTGCGATGGTTGCCATGCGCGGCGGCTACCCGACCCGGCGGCGGCCACACCCCGACCCCGGCGACCTGCGGCAGGATGGTCCGCATGGAACTCCGTATCTTCACCGAACCGCAGCAGGGCGCGGACTTTGACACCCTGCTGACCGTCGCGCGCACCGCCGAGGATCTGGGGTACGACGCGTTCTTCCGCTCCGACCACTACCTGGCCATGGGCGACGCCGACGGCCTGCCCGGCCCCACCGACGCCTGGATCACGCTGGCCGGGCTGGCCCGCGACACCAGCCGCATCCGGCTCGGCACCCTGGTCACCGCCGCCACCTTCCGGCTGCCGGGCCCGCTCGCCATCCAGGTGGCGCAGGTGGACCGGATGTCCGGCGGGCGGGTCGAGTTCGGGCTCGGCTCGGGCTGGTACGCCGACGAGCACACCGCCTACGGCATCCCCTTCCCGGACCGGCGGCTGGCCCGGCTGGAGGAGCAGCTGGCGATCGTCACCGGGCTCTGGTCGACCGCGCCGGGCGACACCTTCGACTACGCGGGCGAGTTCTACACCCTGACGAACTCCCCCGCGCTGCCCAAGCCGCTGCAGGACCCGATCCCGGTGCTGGTCGGCGGCGCGGGCCCGAGCCGGACCCCGCGGCTCGCCGCCCGCTACGCGAGCGAGTTCAACATGCCGTTCGCCTCGATCGAGGACTCCGCCGCCCAGTTCGACCGGGTGCGCACCGCGGTGGCCGAGCACGGCCGCCGGGACGACCTGGTCTACTCCAACGCGCTGGTCGCCTGCGTCGGCGGCGACGACGCGGAGGTCGCCAAGCGGGCCGCCGCGATCGGCCGCGAGGTCGACGAGCTGAAGCGAAACGGCCTCGCGGGCTCGCCCGCCGAGGTCGTCGACAAGCTCGGCCGCTACGCCGAGATCGGCACCACCCGGGTCTACCTGCAGATTCTCGATCTGAGCGACCTCGACCACCTGGCGCTGGTGGCGGAGCAGGTGATGCCGCACCTGTGATCCCGGTCGCGAATGCCGAAGATTTGCCGGGATCGGCCGATTCGGATCCTGACTCCCGGGTAAGCCAACCGATGTCAGAACGATCGCGACTTTCGGAGGACATCGTGGCCGAGAACACCAGTGGACCCCGCGAGGGCATCAAGGGCGTTGTCGAGGACGTGAAGGGCAAGGTCAAGGAGGCCGCCGGGATCGTCACCGGGAACGATCGCCTGGAGGGCGAGGGTAGGGCCCAGCAGGACAAGGCGGAGTCCCAGCGCGAGGTCGCGCAGAAGGAAGCCGAGGCCGAGAAGGCTCGCGCCGAGGCGTCCGTGGACGAGGCGCGGCAGCGCGGGTACCAGACCTAGGAATGTCGGCGACCCGGGAGGGGCGCGGGTGGGCTGTCCGTTCGGGCAGCCCACCTTTCCGTCGGTTCGGACAGGGACCGGCCCACCACATCCACCACCGAGTTCGAACGAGGATTTCCCGATGACGCGCGAGACCGCCGCGGCCCGCTCCGGCAGGGCCGCGGGTTCGACCGACAGCTACGAGAACATCGAACCCTGGTTCGAGAAGCTGGCCGCGCTCGCGCCGGGCGACCCGAACCGGGAAGCCGTGCGCCGCGAGATCATCGCCCGCTGTCTCCCGCTGGCCGAGCACATCGCGCGCAAGTTCTCCGGGCGCGGCGAGTCCTTCGACGACCTGCTGCAGATCGCCCGGCTCGGCCTCGTGCTCGCGGTCGACCGCTTCGACGTCGAGCGCGGCTCGTCCTTCCTGTCCTTCGCGGTGCCCACCGTGATGGGTGAGGTCCGCAGGCACTTCCGGGACCACACCTGGTCGCTGCGGGTTCCGCGCAGGCTCAAGGAGATCCAGCTGCGGATCGGCCCGACCGTCGAGGCGCTCTCGCACTCGCTGGGCCGGATGCCGACCGCCCGCGAGATCGCGGCCGACCTGGAGCTCGACCTCGCCGAGGTGACCCAGGCGATGGTGGCGAGCAACGCCTACCAGACCAACTCGATCGACGCCGCGAACAACGACGACGGCGAGAACACCCCGCTCGCGCTGCGCGACACCCTCGGCAGCGTGGAGCCCTCCTACCAGCTGCTCGAGGACGCCATCGCGGTGCGTCCGCTGCTGGCGGCGCTGCCGGAGCGCGAGCGCGAGGTGCTCGTCATGCGATTCTTCGAGAACCGGACGCAGACCCAGATCGCCGAGCACCTGGGGGTGTCGCAGATGCAGGTCTCGCGCATCCTCACCAAGACCCTCGCCGCGCTGCGCGCGCAGGCGCTCGGCGACGAGGCGGCCGACCGTGTCGCCTGAGCCCGCGGGCGAGCAGCCGGAGGTCCCGGAGTCCGAGCGCACCGCGGCGCTGGCCGAGCTGGTCGCCGAGGAGGCCGCCCGCACCGGGCGCACCGTCGCGGCGGCCGAGTCGCTCACCGCGGGCCGGATCGCCGCCGCGCTCGGCGCCGCGCCCGACTCCGGCACCTGGTTCCGCGGCGGCGTCGTCGCCTACGCCGCCGAGGTCAAGCACACCGTGCTCGGCGTCCCGGACGTGCCGGTGGTCACCGCCACCGCGGCCGGGACCATGGCGACCGGCGTGCGCGGGCTGCTCGACGCCGATGTCGGGGTCGCGGTGACCGGGGTGGGCGGGCCCGGCGCGCAGGACGGCGAGCCCGCCGGGTCGGTGTGGTTCGGGGTCGCCGTCGGCGGCGAGGCCGCGACCTGCCACCACATCTTCGACGGCGACCCGGTCGAGGTGCTGGAGCAGACCGTCACCCGCGCGCTGGAGCTGCTGCGGGAGGCGGTGGCGACCGGGCACGCGGAGCTCGACACCTCGATGTCCGAATAGTCTGGATACTGGACGGTATGCGACTCGCCAGAACGCTGACCACGCTCTCCGCCGCCGTCCTGCTGGCCGCATGCGGCGCCGCCGACACCGAGGAATCCCCGGCGCCGCCGAGCAATGCCCCCGCGACCGAGCCCGGCGCAACGCCGACCCCGGAAGCCGCCGGTGCGGTCGACCTCGGCGCACCCACCGAGGTCGCGGCCGGGCTCGACGTACCGTGGGGCCTCGCCTTCCGGCCGGACGGCACCGCCTTCGTCGCCGAGCGGGACACCGGCCGCATCCTGCGCATCGCCCCCGGCGGCGGCCCCGCCGAACCCGTCTACCAGGTACCCGGCGTCGTCGCGCGCGGCGAGGGCGGGCTACTCGGCCTCGCCGTCTCGCCCACCGACCCGGACCGGCTCTACGCCTACTTCACCGCCGAGTCCGACAACCGCATCGTGCGCTTCCGGCTCGGCGAACAGCCCGAGGTCGTCTTCGCCGGGTTGGCCAAGGCCGGGAACCACAACGGCGGGCGGATCGCCTTCGGCCCGGACGGCATGCTCTACGTCGGCACCGGCGACGCCGGGGACCCGCGCCGCTCCCCCGACCGCGCCGACCCGAGCGGCAAGATCCTGCGGCTCACCCCGGACGGGCAGCCCGCTCCGGGCAACCCGGAGCCGAATTCGCCGGTCCACAGCAGCGGGCACCGCAATGTGCAGGGGCTGGCCTGGGATTCCCGCGGCAGGCTCTTCGCGGCCGAGTTCGGCCAGAACCGGCTGGACGAGGTCAACCTGATCGAGCCGGGCCGGGACTACGGCTGGCCCGCGGTGGAGGGCACCGGCGGGGCCGACCGCGGCTACGCCGACCCGCTGGTCACCTGGGGCACCGACGAGGCGTCGCCCTCGGGCATCGCCGTCGCGGGCGACACGCTCTACGTCGCCGCGCTGCGCGGCGAGCGGCTGTGGACGGTGCCGATCGAGCCGGCCGGGCTCGGGACGCCGCGCTCCGCGTTGGACGGCAGCCACGGCAGGCTGCGCACGGTGGCGGTGGCACCGGACGGCGCGCTCTGGGTGACCACCTCGAACACCGACGGCCGCGGCGACCTCAGGGACGGCGACGACCGGATCCTGCGCTTTCCCGCGCGCTGATCCGGCCGCCGCCGGGCGTCCCGATGGATCAGAGGTACTGGCCGCAGACCGGCCACGCGCCCGGGCCCTGGGTGGCGAGCACGTTCTCGGCCACCCGGATCTGCTCCGCGCGGCTGGCGTTGTGCGGCATGCCGCTGCCGCCGTTGGCGGACCAGGTGCTCGGCGAGAACTGCAGCCCGCCGTAGTAGCCGTTGCCGGTGTTCGTCGACCAGTTGCCGCCGCTCTCGCACTGGGCCACCTGATCCCAGTTGTTGCCCGCGGCCGATGCCGTCGCGGTCATCCCGAACGGCACCGCCGCGAGTGCGCCGGTGACCGCCGCGACGCCGAGCGCGCGGCCGATGGTCCGGGTCTGCTTGGTCTTCCGCTGCTGGGACATGCGTTTCCTTCCCTGCGCCCGCCGGTCCGCGATGCGAACCCCCGCCCCCGGGACGATCTCGGGGTCCGCCGGACCGCGGGGCGGGGTCGAAGGCTTACGCCGGTCCGGACTCGGGCTGCGCGCCGAGCGCAACCGGGAGCGACGATAACGAAGCAATCTCGGCAGATCACGCACCGGTAACTGCTTCACATATCGAATTGTTTCCCGTAATTAGGGGATCATTCCCAGGTGGAAAGCATCTTCCGGTGTCGACCAAAACCGGAATATCCCGGTGAAACAGTGATGATTGTCACCGCTGCGCGGTGCTCGCCAGCACGGCCATGGCGGCGTTGTGCCCGCCGATGCCGCTCACCCCGCCGCCGCGCACCGCGCCCGCCCCGCAGCAGAGCACTCCATCGTGGCCGGTCGCGACGCCCCAGCGGGTGGCCGGGTCGGAGTCCGATCCGTCCTCCCGGAAGGGAAAGGCCAGGTCGCCGTGGAAGATGTGGCCGCCGGGGAGCCCGACCTCGCGCTCCAGGTCGAGCGGCGTCTTGGCCTCGAGGCACGGCCTGCCCGCGGCGTCGCGCGCCAGGCAGCCCGCGATCGGCTCGGCCAGCACCGCGTCGAGCCGGGCCAGCGCCGCCGTCACCGCGCGCTCCCGCGCGGCATCGGGGTCGGCGTCGAACAAGCGCGCCGGGGTGTGCAGCCCGAAAAGCGTGAGGGTGTGCATTCCGCGTTCGGCGGAATTCCGATCGAGAATCGTCGGATCGGTCACGGTATGGCAATAGATCTCCGACGGCAGCGCGGACGGCAGTGACCCCGCCTCGGCTTCCCGATATGCGTCGGCTAGTTGCGAATACGTCTCGGCGATGTGGAAGGTGCCCGAGAACGCCTCCCGCGGCGTCACTTCCGGATCGCGCAGCCGGGGCAGCCGCTCCAGCACCATATTGATCTTGAGCTGCGCCCCCTCCGGCTTCGGACCTGGCGCGCGGCCGAGCAGCCGATCCAGTTCGTAGGGCGCGGCATTCACCACGACGTGCCCGGCGGCCAGCTCGCCCGGGTCGCCGGTCGCGCCGTCGGTGTAGGCCACCGCGCCGGTGTCGATCCGGGTCACCGCGCAGTCGGTGACGAGCTCCGCGCCCGCCCGCACCGCGGCCGCGGCCAGCTCGCCGGTGAGCGCCCCCATGCCGCCGATCGGGACGTCCCAGTCGCCGGTGCCGCCGCCGATCACGTGGTAGAGGAAGCACCGGTTCTGCCGCAGCGATGGGTCGTGCGCGTGCGTGAAGGTGCCGATGAGCGCGTCGGTGAAGACCACGCCGCGCACCACGTCGTCGGCGAAGGTGCGCTCGATCAGCGCGCCGAGCGGCTCGGTGCAGACCGCCGTCCAGAGCTCGTCGTCGCCGATCCGCGCCCGTAGTTCGGCGCGGGTGGGCAGCGGCTCGGTGAGCGTCGGGAAGACGGCCCGCGCCAGCGCGCCGGTGCGGGCGCCGAACTCGCCCCAGGCACGGTACTCGCGGTCGCCGCCGGTGATCCGCCGGAAGCTCGCCGCGGTGCGCGCCGGGTCGCCGGTGTCGACCAGCAGCCCGGTGGCGCCGACCGGCGTGTACGAGGAGATCCGGCGGCGCGCGGTGCGGAAGTCGAGCCCGAGGTCGGCGACGATCCGCGCGGGCAGCAGGCTGACCAGGTACGAGTAGCGGGAGAGCCGGGCACCGACGCCGGGGAAGGTCTGCGCCGAGACGGCGGCGCCGCCGGTGTGCGCGGAGCGCTCCAGCACCGCCACCCGGCGGCCCGCCCGCGCCAGGTAGGCCGCCGCGACCAGGCCGTTGTGCCCGCCGCCGACGACAACCACGTCGTACTCCCCGCGTTCCGGCCGCATGCCCTCTCGTTACCATTCCGCGTGCCGCGCCGCGAACGACACGCCGGGTCCCGGCACAACGGCCGGGCCGCCGCGCTGTGAGTGTCCCCCGACTCGGCTCTGACCGGCAGCTTTCCGGCGGCCCCGCTCCTACCGTGAGGTGGACCACACTTCCCACGTCCCCGAGAGCGGGCCCATGAACGACACCGATCGCCCCACGGTGGTCTACTCGCGCGAGAGCGAGATCCTCGACTACTTCGGCAAGTGCGAGGCGTGCGGCTACCCCGCCCGCGCCGCGGCGACCACCGAGATGCTGGCGGGCGGCGGGGTGCAGACCTCCGTGGTCGCCGCCTGCGCGCTGCCCTGCGGCTGGACCGCGCGGGTCCCGCTCACCACCATGACCGGGCGGGTGCGGCAGTGACGCTCAGCCGCCGTTGACCAGGCACGCGTAGCCGAGGTGCAGGCCGGTGCCGACCCTGACGTCGCCGACGACGGTCGGCTCCGGGTCCGGCGCCTGGCGGGCCGCCAGTCGGTGCGGGCCGGGCACCGCGGGCACCCAGGTGAAGAGCGCGTTGCCGCTGTCCGGCACCTGCACGCCGATCGGGATGCCGTTGGCCAGCAGCGTGACCGGCTCCAGGGCGTTGTCCACCAGCACCTGCACGGTGTAGGTGCAGCCGGTGCCGTAGGTGGTGGACGAGCCGAAGTTGATATTGCCGAGCGGGCGCATCTGGGTGGCGGTGGCGGCGGCCTCCGGCGCGGCCGCGCCCAGCGCCACGGCGAGTGCCAGCGCCGCGGCCGCCGAGAGCGTGGCACCGCGGGTGCGGGTGCCGCCGGCGGCCGACGGGTCTGCCGCGCCCGGTGCGCGGCCGCGCAGGCTCGCGCGGTCACCGGGGGCGGGCGGCGCCCCCGGGCCCGCACGGCGGATCGCCCGGCCGGAGCGGGGTCCCGCACCGCCGCGCGGGAGCGGAAGTTCCAGGGCACGGGGCACGGCGCGGTCCATGGCGGTCCCTTCGACGGCGGAGGGCGAGCGGACCTCGATCCTCGCCCGCCCGCCGGGCCCCGCGGGCCGGAACGGCGGAGACGCTGCCCCGCAAGGGGGTTCAGTCCGCAGCGCGCACCACCGCGATCGGAATGTCCACCGAGTGCAGCAGCCCGTTGCTGGTGGAGCCGAGCAGCATGCCGGTGAAGCCGCCGCGGCCGCGGCTGCCGACCACGACGAGCTGGGCGTTCGCCGACTCGTCGAGCAGCGAGCGCACCGGCCGGTCGGCCACGACGACGCGGCGCACCGGCACGTCCGGGTACCGCTCGGCGTAGCCGGCGAGGCTCTCGGCGAGCGTCGCCTCCTCGCTCGCCCGCACCCCCGCCCAGTCGTCGATCGGCAGGTCGAGCCCGCTGGTGTCGCGCCAGGCGTGCAGCGCGGTGAGCCCGACGCCGCGGAAGGACGCCTCGGCGAAGGCGAGCTCCAGCGCGCCGACGCTGTTGGCGGTGCCGTCCACCCCGACCAGCACGGGTTTGCTCGCGGCCACCGGGTCGGTCGCGGCGGGAGTCCGGACCACGACGACGGGGCAGTGCGCGTGCCCGGTGACGGCGGTGCTCACCGAGCCGAGCAGCCCGCGCCGGAAGGCCCCGAGCCCGCGGCTGCCGAGCACCAGCCGGTGCGCGCTGTGCGACCGGTCGAGCAGGGTGGGGACGATGAACTCGAAGGTCAACTCGGCGGTGACGGTGATCGGCCCGCCCGCCGCGCCCTCGGCGATCCGCGCGGCCTCGCGCAGCGCCCGTTCGCCCTCGTCCCGCAGCCAATCGCGCTCGCCAGGCGGCAGCGTCGGCTGCTCGCCGTACCCGAACGGGACGGCCATCGAGCAGAGCAGGTGCAGCGGGCGGCCGTGCAGCCGCGCGTCCACCGCGGCCCAGGCGGCGGCGTGGTACGCGGTCTCCGAGCCGTCCACCGCGGCGACGATCGGTGCGTTCGGTGCTGGGGTCGGTTCCGGCACGATACTTCCTCTCCGTCGGGGAACTCCGCCTCCATCATTCCCCGCCGCCGGTCCGGGGGACGTCGATGTCGCCGTGGTGTTGCGCACCGTAGCGTTCAGCTCGATCAACAGTCGGAAGGGAGCCGAACGATGACGGATTCCACGGCTGCTCCGCTGCCGTACGCCGGGGTGGCCGAGACCGCCGCCGAGGTGCGCGCGGGCAAGTCCACCGCCGCCGAGGTGGTGGACCAGGCGCTGGCCAGGATCGCGCGGGCCGAGCCGCGGCTGCGCGCCTTCGCCCTGCTCCGCGCCGAGCGGGCGCGGGCGGAGGCCGCCGAGCTGGACGCGCGGCAGGCCGCGGGCGCGCCGCTGGGGCCGCTGCACGGCGTCCCGGTCGCCGTGAAGGACGAGCTCGACGTGGCCGGGGCGCCGACCGGGTACGGCGGCGCGGCCGGTGGCGGACCCGCCGCGGCCGACGCCGAGGTGGTGCGCAGGCTGCGCGCGGCGGGCGCGGTGATCGTCGGCAAGACCACCATGCCGGAGTTCGGCATCTGGCCCTACACCGAGAGCGCGACGCACGGCCGCACGCACAACCCGTGGTCGGCCCGGCACACGCCGGGCGGGTCGAGCGGCGGCTCCGCGGCGGCGGTCGCGGCCGGGTGCCTGCCCGCGGCCACCGGCGCGGACAGCGGCGGCTCGATCCGGATCCCGGCCGCCTGCTGCGGGGTGTTCGGGTTGAAGCCGCAGCGCGGCCGGGTGAGCACCGCCCCCGCCGCCGGGCTGTGGGGCACGCTCGGCACGATCGGCGTGCTCACCCGCACGGTCGCGGACAGCGCGCTGCTCTACGACGTGCTCGCGGGCACCGTCGCCGCCGACCGCTGGCACGCCCCCGACCCGGCCGCCCCGTACTCCGACCTGGAGCCGGGGCCGCGGCTGCGGATCGGGCTGCTGCTGCGCACCGCCGTCCCCGGCATCACCGCGCACCCGACCTGCGTGGCCGCGGTCCGGGACACGGCCGCGGCGCTGGCCGAGCTCGGGCACGAGATCGTCGAGGACCGGTGCCGGCTCCCCGACCCCACCGACACCTTCCTGCCGCAGGTGCTGGACGGCGTCCGGGTGGAGGCCGACCGGATGCCGCACCCGGAGCTGCTGGAGCGGCGCACCCGCGCGGTAGCCCGGCTGGGCCGGGTCGCGGTGCGGCCGCCGGTGCTGCGCTGGGCCGAGCGCCGCGGCGAGCGGCTGAGCGCCCGCGTCGGTGTCCTCTTCGACCGCTACGACCTGCTGCTCACCCCCACCCTGGCAGGCCCGCCGCCGCCGATCGGCAGGCTGGACGGCGCGGGCATGCTGCGCTCCGCCCTGCGCGCGGTGCCGATGGTCGCCTACACCGCGCTCTGGAACGTCTGCGGCAACCCGGCCGCCGCCGTCCCCGCCGGGTTCGCCGACGGGCTGCCGCGCAGCGCGCATCTGGTCGCGCCGCCGAACGGCGAGCACGCGCTGCTGCGGGTCGCCGCCGAGCTGGAGCGGGTCCGGCCGTGGGCGGCGGTGCCGCCGATCTGATCGCGGGCGCCGGTTTCGCGGTGCGCCGCCCGGGCATCTCGCCTGCACCCGGACAGCCCACCGAGGAGGAACCCCATGTCCAGCGACGCCATCGTGCTGCTGCGCGAGGACCACAAGCAGATTCGCAAGCTCTTCCGCGAGTTCGAGAAGGCGGGCGACGACGCCTACGCCACCAAGGGCCGCGTGATCGACAAGGTCATCGAGGCGCTGACCGTGCACACCTACCTCGAGAACGAGTGCATGTATCCGGAGGTGCGCAAGCTGGTGCCGGAGCTGGAGGATGACATCCTGGAGTCCTACGAGGAGCACCACGTCGCCGACATCCTGGTCTTCGAGCTGTCGCTGCTGAAGCCGGAGGACGAGCGCTTCACCGCCAAGGCGTCGGTGCTCATCGAGAACGTCGACCACCACATCGACGAGGAGGAGCAGGAGTGGTTCCCCAAGGTGCGGGAGGCGCTCGGCCGCAAGCAGCTGCAGGAGATCGGCGCGCGAATGCAGGAGCTGCGGGCGAAGGCGCCGCGCAAACCGTCGCAGCCGTCGGCGCTGAAGAAGGCCGTTCACGCGGTCACGGCCTGATGGACGAGCTCACCATGGGCGTCGAGGAGGAGTTCCTGCTCGTCGACCCGGAGACCGGCGCCCCCGCCGCGGCCAACCGCGCGGTGGCCGACACCGCCGCGGCGGCGGGCGTCGAGCTCCAGCTCGAGCTCACCCGCTGCCAGGTCGAGACCGCCTCCGAGGTGCACACCGACGCCGCCGCGCTCGACCGCCAGCTGCACGAGCTGCGCCGCGCGGTGGCGCACTGCGCCGAGCAGAACCGGGCCACGCTGCTCGCGGTGGCCGCGCCGCCGACCGTGCCGCACGAGTTCCCGGTCACCGACACCCCGCGCTACCGCGCCATCGGCGATGCCTTCGGCATGATCGCGCACGAGCAGGGGCTCTCCGGCTGCCACGTGCACGTCGGCGTGCCGGACCGGGAGGAAGCGGTGCGGATCGGCAACCACCTGCGCCCCTGGCTGCCCGCGCTGCTCGCGCTCAGCGCCAACTCCGCGATCTACCGCGGCTCGGACACCGGCTACGCCAGCTGGCGCAGCATCCTCTGGCGGCGCTGGCCGAGCGCGGGGCCGCCGCCGTTCTTCCGCTCGGTGCGCGAGTACGACGCGGTCGTCGACACCATGCTCGCCTGCGGCAGCATCCTGGACCGCAAGATGGTCTACTGGGACGTCCGCCCGTCGCTCTCCTTCCCGACCATCGAGGTCAGGGTCGGCGACGTCCCCGCCACCGCGCGGGAGAGCACCCTGCTCGCGCTGCTGGTCCGCGGCCTGGTCCTGAACGCGCGGAAAGCGCTGGTGCGCAACGAGGAAGCCCCCGACATCCCGCACGAGATCCTGCGCGCCGCCTACTGGACCGCGGCCCGCTCCGGGCTGGACGGCGACGTGCTGGAGCCGGTCTCCGGCCGGGTGCTGCCGATCCGCGCGCTCCTCGACGAGCTGGTCCGGCGGATCACCCCCGAACTGGACGAGCTCGGCGACCGCGCCTTCGTCACCGACACCATCGCCGAGGTGCACGCCCGCGGCAACGGCGCGCGCAGGCAGCGCCGCGCCTACGCCGCGAACCACGACCCGGCCGACGTGATCGCCGAGCTGAGCCGGGCGACGCTGGCCGGTTGCGAGTTTTCATCCGGCGCGCCCCGGGTAGCCGCCCGCTGACGACGAGGAGGACGGAACGCATGAAAGCGGTCACCTGGCAGGGCAAGCGCAAGGTCTCGGTCGACACCGTGCCGGACCCGAGGATCGAGGCACCCACCGACGCGGTCATCCGGGTCACCTCGACCGCCATCTGCGGCTCGGACCTGCACCTCTACGAGGTGCTCGGGCCGTTCATGACGCCCGGCGACATCCTCGGCCACGAGCCGATGGGGATCGTCGAGGAGGTCGGCAGCGAGGTCTCCTCGGTGCGCGTCGGCGACCGGGTGGTGATCCCGTTCCAGATCAGCTGCGGCCACTGCTTCATGTGCGACCAGGGACTCTCCACCCAGTGCGAGACCACCCAGGTGCGCGAGCAGGGCTCCGGCGCCGCGCTCTTCGGCTATTCGCGGCTCTACGGGCAGGTGCCCGGCGGGCAGGCGCAGTACCTGCGGGTCCCGTACGCCGACCACACCCACGTCCAGGTCCCCGTCGGCCCGCCCGACGACCGCTTCCTGTACCTGTCCGACGTGCTGCCCACCGCCTGGCAGGCCGTGCAGTACGCAGGCATCCCCGACGGCGGGTCGGTGACCGTGCTCGGGCTCGGGCCGATCGGCGACATGGCCTGCCGCATCGCCGCGCACCTCGGGTACCGGGTGATCGGCGTCGACCGGGTGCCGGAGCGGTTGGCCCGCGTCGCCGCGCGCGGCATCGAGACCATCGACTTCAGCGATGTGGGCGATTCCCTCGGCGAGGTGATCCGCGACCGCACCCAGGGCCGCGGCACCGACACCGTGATCGACGCCGTCGGCATGGAGGCGCACGGCTCCCCCGTCGCCTCCTTCGCGCAGAAGACCACCGGTTTCCTGCCCGACTCGGTCGCGGAGAAGCTCATGAACACCGCAGGCGTCGACCGGCTCGCCGCGCTGGAGTCGGCGATCGACATCGTGCGCCGCGGCGGCACCATCTCGATCGTCGGCGTCTACGGCGGCATGGCCGACCCGCTCCCGCTGCGCGTGCTCTTCGACAAGCAGATCCAGCTGCGCATGGGTCAGGCGAACGTCAAGCGGTGGGCGCCGGAGATCCTCCCCCTGCTCACCGACGACGACCCGCTCGGCGTTGATTCCTTCGCCACGCACCGCCTTCCGCTGATCGGGGCGCCGCAGGCGTACGAGAAGTTCCAGCAGAAGAAGGACGGTGTGGTCAAGGTCGTGCTCGATCCGGCGGCCTGATTGCCGGCTCGATTGGTTCGGGCTCAGTGGGGAATCGTCCAGAGAGTCGCTCCGTCGCCCGGGCCTGCGCTGATCAGACGCCCCCCGTCCGGGGCGAAGGAGAGCGACTGCGACCAGCCGATCTTCGCCCAGGCGAATTCGGTGGTGCCTCGGTCGATATCCCAGACCCGAATTCCAAAAGCACCGTCGTCCGCGGCGAGTAACCGTCCGTCCGCGCTCACAGCGATCGACCAGGCGTCGTCGTGACCGACCAGGAGCGGCGCGCCGATCGCAGTCCAGGTCGTCGTATCCCAGAGCTGGATGGACTGCTCGGTGTCGACGGCGATGACGAGCGTCGATCCATCCGGAGTGAACACGAACCTCCGCGGTGCCACGTCGAGCTCGGCGATCCAACCACCGGAGTGCACGCTGTAGAGGGCCGTGGTCCCCGCGGGATTCGCGACCGCGATCACGTCCGAGCCGAATCCGAGTTCGGAGCCGCCTTGCCCGCAAGCATCGGGAATCGTCAGGGTCCGGCTGCGCTGCCGGATGTCGATGATCTCGACGGCGCGCGTGGTGCTGCTGCAGATCGCCAAAGAGTCACCGGTGGGTGAGAAGGCGAAGGAGGTCGCGTCGGGGAACTCCGCGTGGACCCGGCCCCTGTCGACGTCCCAGAGCACGGCCCTGCCGAGCGAAGCGATGGCAGCGACGATCGTGCCGTCCGGGCTGTAGGCGAGTTCATACACCCCGTCGGTGGTGAACAGCGTTGTGGTGGAACCGATCTGCTCGGTGAGGTCGGCGTTCCAAAAGGTGATCGACTTCCCGGACCGGTCGGCGGCCGCGATGGTAGAACCGTCCGGGCTGAAGGCCACGTGCTCGATGCCCGGTTGTGTCGATCGTGCCCGCAATTGCGTACCCACCGGTACGTCGCCGCGCAGCTGTATCACCACCACCGATGCCGAGACCAGCATCGCCGCGGCGACCAGCAGCACCGCGGCGACGCCGACGGCCTTTGCCGCCGGAGAGGAACGGACCTCGGTATCGCCGGGGGTCGCGGCGCGGTGCCGTCGCCCGCGAAGGGCCACGATTGCCATCACTGTCAGGACGACGGCCGCCCCGGCCATCAGGAAGGCGCCGAGCTCGAGATCGCCCGAATTGTCGATCCAGTACATCGTCACGGCACCGCAGGAGGCGACGAGGGCGCCGACGCAGACCGCTACGCCCCAGCAGCTCACGGCCGGTCTCGGCCGGAAAGCACCGCAGATCACCAATGCCGCGCCGAGCAGTGCCATGACGGTACCCGGTCCGGCGAAAGGCCCGCGCGTCCAACCGGTGAAGGTCTCGTCGACGAGTGACGGCTGCGCGGGATGCCGCGTCGAGGACCACGGCAGGACGCCTGCCACCGGACATACCAGTGCCGCCACCGCCACGACGACCAACGCGGTGATCTGCCGTGGAGTGCGGAGCGGCCGCACCCCGGGAGCTGGAGGGTGCTCGACGGAAACCGGCAGCCACAGCGCCCAATCCGGCGGAACGGGCGGCCACGATGGGTCGGGCACCCATCCGGGCTCCGGGGACCAGCCAGGCGGAGGTGCGGGCCATCCCGGCGGCGGGTTGAATCGCATAGGAAGGGCTACCTGTCTCGACGGTGACGGCTCTGGAAATGCAGAAACCGTAGCTACCGGCCTACCCCGTGAACCATCGGCCGAATAGCCGACAACGTGGCCGCCGTTCGGTCGGGAACACCGCGAGTTTCCAGGTCAGCGCCGCGAGTAGTGGGCGATGATGACGCCGGTGCCGGTGGTGATGCTGCGGGTGAGCTCGAATTCGGTGAGCGGGGCGGGGCCTTCGAAGAGGCGGGCGCCGGTGCCGAGGGTGAGGGGGTGGATGAGGAGGGAGTACTGGTCGACGAGGCCCGCGGCGTGCAGGCTGCGGACCAGGGCGGCGCTGCCGATGACGGCGAGATTCGGGCCGGGTGACGCCTTGAGGTCGGCGACGGTTTCGGCGGCGTCGCCGCGGAGCAGAACGGAGTTCTGCCAGAGGTCGGCGTCGGCGAGCTGGGTCGAGGCGACGTACTTGGTGGCGGCGTTCATGTGCGCGGTGAAGGGGTTGCCGTCGGTGGCGTCGGCCCAGGCGCGGTGGAAATCCTCCCAGGTGCGGCGGCCGAAGAGCATGTCGCCGGGCTCGCCCATGCCCGCGGCCATTTCGGCGCCCATGATCTCGTCGGTGTACTTCGGCCCCCAGCCGCCGTAGCGGAAGTCACCGCGGGTGTCCTCGTCGGGGCGGCCGAGCCCCTGGATCACCCCGTCGAGGGTGACGGACATGGTGACCGAGATGGAGCGCATGAGTCGTCCTTCCGCTGTGTGACATCAACAGCGGTGCAGACGGCGCTGCCGGGCGGAAATCATCGGGTGAGCGGATGGAACCCCGCGCCGATGTCGCCGCGCGCGTTCAGGTCGGCCACGATCGCGGTCATGGTGGTCCCGACCTGGGGGCCGAGGCAGCCGAAGGCCAGGTAGGCGTTGACCATGCCGACCAGCGTGCTGCCGACCAGGACGGGCGCGCCGGAGTCGCCCTCGAGCACGCAGAGCTGGTTCCAGGTCTCCTGCGTCGTGTTCAGCACATCGCCCCAGGCGACGCCGCAGGTCTCGCCGCTGGTGCGGCCCTTCTTGCAGACCACGGCGGGGAACTGGGCGGGGGCGCCGATGCCGGTGATGGTGGCGTTGCCGACCCGGTCCACCGGGGTCACCTTGGCGGGGTCGAACTGGATGACGGCGTAGTCCAGGTTCGGGTCGGAGTGCACGAAGCGGCCGACGACGCCGTAGTCGTGGTCGATCTCGGCGACCACGCCTGCCCCGGCGTCGCCGCAGTGCCCGGCGGTGAGCCCGACCAGCCTGCCCGCGGCGTCGTAGCCGATGGTGGTGACGGTGCACTGCGCGGCCTGGTCGACGACGATGCCGGAGCCCCCGCCCAGCGGGACGGGGGCCTCCTGGGCGGCCGCCGCGCCCGCCCCGAGCGGTACCAGGGCGAGCGCGGCGCCCGCGGTGGCGGCTCGGGCGAGGCTGCGGTTCATGTCGGTCTCCCGTCGGTGCCGCGGGGCGCGCGTCGTCCCCGTCGTACGCCTCGGCTACCCGGCCGCCCGCGGCGGAAACGGCGCTCAGTGGCCGGGCTGCACCCCGCTCAGCTCGTTCGGGATGCCGGGCAGCGTGACGGTGGCGGTGCGCTCGCCGTTCGCCAGGTCGATCCGGTGCACCTGGCTGGTGGCCGGGTCGGAGATGTAGGCGGCGCCGTCCCGGACGAAGAGCGCGGGGCGGGGCTGCTGCCAGTCCAGCGGCTCCTGCCAGGCATCGATCACCGGGATCTTGCGGGTCACGGCGCCGCGCACCGGGTCGATGACGTGCAGCGCGCCGTCGGTGCCGAGCACCAGCGCCTCGCCTGCCGGGCCGCGGCCGAGCGAGCGGAAGGTGTAACTGGTGCCGAGGTCGACCAGCCGGAGCCCGCCGGTGGTGGTGTCGATCAGCGAGATCTGCTGCGGGCGCTCCAGTTCCGCGTCCTTGTCCTGCTTGTAGTCGCCGAGCACGATGGGCGAATCGTCGCTGCCCGCCTGGTTGCCGATCCGGCCGTACGGGGTGGGGCTGGTGACCTTGGTGATCTTCCCGTCCCGGTAGATCAGCGCGCCGTTCTGGCAGCCGATCACGACGGCCTCGCCCTTGGCGGTGGCCTCGCCGTGCACGCCGGGGCACTCCTCGCTGCGGGCGATCTCGCGGCGCTCGGCGTCGAGCACGATCATGCCGGTGCGCGCCTCCTCGGTGCCGAGCGAGACCACCAGCCTGCCGTCGGCGAGCTCGATGGCGACGCCGTGGTGCGGCGCCGCGGTGGTGTAGACCTCGGTCTCCGGGGTGCCGCCCGCCAGCGCGGCGGTGTCGAAGGCGGTGACCTCGCCGCTGCCGTCGGCGAAGAGCACGGTGCGCCCGGCGTGCCTGACCACGTGGCCCGGCTTCTCCGCCGGGAACTCGGTGCCGGTGAACTGCCCGGTGGTGGCGTCCAGCACCCGGAAGGCCGAGCCGCTGGTGACCACGACGTACCGGTCGTCGCCCGCCGGGTTGAGCCGGGTGAAGCCGTCCAGGTCGACGGTGTGCCCGACCTCGAGCGTGCCGCCGTCGAGCACCGCGATGCCGCCGTCGTAGGTGACCGTCACCGGGTCGGCGACGGCGGCCGGGGCGGGCTCGTCGGCGCCGCAGGCGGTCGCGGTGAGCGCCAGCGCGCAGGCGCCGACCGCGAGTGAGCGGAACTTCATGTGCAACCTCATCTTTCGGATCACCCGGCGATGATGGCGTCGGTGTTGACGCGCATCATGTCCAGGTAGGTGGGGGCGCCGCCGTCCGGCGGGGTGAGCGATTCGGTGTGCAGCGCGGTGACCCGCACCCGCACCCCCGCCTGTTCGGCGAGGACGCGGGCGAGCCGGTCCGGCTGCGAGGAGTCGGCGAAGATCGTGGTCACGCCCGCCGCGCGCACCGCGCCTGCGAGCCCGGCCAGGTCGGCGGCGCTGGGCGAGGCGAGCGCGCTGCCGCTGGGCAGCACGACGCCGATCACCTCGAGCCCGAACCGGTCGGCGAGGTAGCCGAAGACGTGGTGGTTGGTGACGAGCTTGCGGCGCTCCGGCGGCAGCGCGGCGAAGCGCTCGGTCATCCAGCGGTCCAGCTCGTCCAGCCGGGCGAGGTAGCCGTCGGTGCGGGCGCGCACGGCGTCGGCGTCGATGCCGGGGACGTCGGCGAGCACCCGGTCCCGGATGGCCTCGACCGCGGTCCGCACCCGGCCGGGGTCGGTCCAGAAGTGCGGGTCCGGGTTGGCGCTGTCCCTGTACGGCACGGCGTTCACGTGCTCGCCGACCAGCAGCGTCGGGGTGCCCGCCGCGGCGGCGGACTCGACGTGCCGCAGCACGCCCTCCTCCAGCCCGAGGCCGTTGGCGACGACCAGCGCGGCCTGCTCCAGCCCGGCGGCCTGCTTGGCGGAGACGCCGAACGAGTGCGGGTCGCCGCCGGTCGCCATGAGCACGGTGACCGGGGCGGCGTCGCCGACGACGGCGCGAGTGAGGTCACCGAGCAGGTCGGTGGTCACCACGATCTCGCCGCGCTCGGCGGTCGGGCCGCAGGCCGCGGCGGTGAGCACCGTCAGCCCGGCGAGCACCGCCGTGAGCAGGCGCTTCACCGGCCGGCCTGGACGAGGTGCGCGGGGGTGATCTCGAGCGGGAACTCGCGGGCGACGCGCAGGCCGTCCAGGTAGTCGATCTCGTACACGGTGCGGCGCTCCGGGTCGGTGAGGTAGGCGCGGGTGGTGTCGACGGCGATGTCGGCGGCGGCGCCGGGGGTGGTCAGGGGGCGGCGGGCGAGTTCGGCGCCGGTGGCGGGGTCGAGGCCGCGGAGCACGCCGTCCGGGCCGAGCGCGAGCACCGGGGTGCCCTCGCCCGCGGTCGCGGCGGCGAGGACCGGGCCGGTGTCGAAGCGGGTCCAGGTGCCGCGCGCGACGTCGAGCAGCCAGAGTCCGCGCTGCCCGGCCGGTGCGGTGAGCGCGCTCGCGCCGGGGCGCTGGGTGAAGGCGGTGGCGCGGTCCTCCGGCGCGGTGCCCGGCGGGTACGGGACCGTGCGCGCGGTCTCGCCGGAGACCACGAGCGCGCCGGTGGCGCAGCCGAAGACCGCGCCGCGCCTGGTGACCGCGGCACCGCGCGGTTCGGGGCAGGGCTCGCCGAGGGCGCGGCGCACGGTCCCGTCGCGTTCGCGGAGCTGGACCAGCCCGCTGCCGGGATCGACGCTCACCAGGGCGCCGTCGACCGGGAGCACGAGTCCGGGCACGGTCACCGGGTCGGGCACCCGGCCCGCGTCGAGCGCGGCGCGGTCGAGGACGGCGGCGGTACCGCCGGAGTTCAGCACGGCGACAGCGCGATCGGCGGCGGCCGTGATGTCGGAGAGCGCGGTTCCGACGGGCGCGGTACTGGTGGCCGAGCCCCCCGGGGGCGCGGTGCCTGCGGGTGCACTTCCCGGGGCCGCGGTACCGACGGGCGCGCTCCCCGAGGGCGCGGCACCGGTGGGCGCGACCCCTGAGGATGCGGTGCCACCGGGCGCGGTCGGGGAGGGTGCGGTTCCGGTGGGCGCGGTGACCGTCGGCAGGGCAAGTTCGCCGCGGAGACCAGGGGTGGTGCGGTAGTAGTGCACGTGGTCGTCGTGATCGACCATCCAGGCACCGGCGTCGACGATCCGGACCGTGCCGGGTGCGGCGAGGTAGGCGTAGCGGCCGTCGCCCGCGGCGGCGCTGACCCCGGCGACCGGGTCGAGCTCGGTGATCTCCTCGGTGATCAGGTCGAGCACCCGGACCGCGCCGGATCCGGCGTCGGCGAGCACCAGCCGGGTCTGCGCCTCGGCGGTCTCCTCCGCGCCCTCCACGTAGCCGTGCGGGACCTCGGTCTCCGGCGCGGGCGCGGGGTCGGCGGCGCAGCCCGCCAGCAGCGCGGCGCTCGCCGCGACCGCCACCGCCGGGCGGGCGCCCCGGCGCAGCCGCTCGCGCACCGCGGCCAGCAGCGCCGACGCGAAGAACAGCCCGACCGCGCAGCCCGCGATGGTGGCACCGGCCGCGGTGCCCGCGTGCCAGGAGACCAGCAGCCCGACAACGGTCGCCGCCGCGCCGAAGACCGCGGCCAGCGCCATGGTGGTCGGGATCCGGTGCGCCCAGTAGGTGGCGGCGGCGGGCGGCGCGATCAGCAGCCCGAAGACCAGCAACGTCCCGGCCAGGTGGAAGGAGCCGACCACGGCCAGCGTCACCAGGGCGAGCAGCCCGAGCCGGGCGACCCGCGGCCGCAGCCCGAGCGTCTCGGCGATCCGCGGGTCGAAGGTGAGCGCGGTGAAGCCGCGGTGCCCGGCGGCGGCGAGCACCGCGGCGAGCAGCACCGCGCCCGCCAGCAGCCAGAGGTCGTCCGCGCCGATGGCGAGCACGTCGCCGAAGAGGTAGCCGGTGAGGTCGACGGCGAAGCTCTCCGAGCGGGACACGATCACCACGCCGAGCGAGAGCATGGCGATGAAGAGCAGCCCGATCGCCACGTCCGGGGTGAAGCGGCGGTTCCGGCCGAGCACCGAGACCCCGGCGGCCATGGCGACGGCGCTCGCCGCCGCCCCGACGAGCAGGTTGCCGCCGAGTAGCGCGGCGATGGCGACGCCGGGGAGCATGCCGTGCGCCATGGCCTCGCCGAGGAAGGCCATGCCGCGCACGACCACCCACGTTCCGGCGATGGCGCACAGGCAGGACACGAGCAGCCCGCCCCACAGTGCCCGTTGCACGAAGGTCACCGCGAAGGGGTCGAAGAGCCAGTCCATGAAGCGACACCCTAGAATGCAAATGATTTTCATTTCAACTGTAGTGACAGGGGACACAGATGGCCACCGAGGTGCGGCTGACCGGGATCGTCGCCGGTTACGAGGCCGGGCCGGTGCTGCACGGCGTGCATGCGGCGCTGCCCGCCGGGCGGGTGACGGCGCTGGTCGGGCCGAACGGGTCCGGGAAGTCGACGCTGCTCGCGGTGCTCGCCGGGGTGCTCGCCCCCGCGGCGGGGACGGTGGTGCAGCCGCTGGGCCGGCCCGCGCTCGTGCTGCAGCACAGCGCGGTGCCGCCGACGCTGCCGATCACCGTCCGGGAGACGGTGGCGATGGGGCGCTGGGGGGAGCGCGGGTGGTGGCGCAGGCTCACGCGGGCGGATCGCGCCCTGGTGGACGAGGCGCTCGAGGCGCTGGGGCTCACCGCGCTGGCCGGGCGGCGGTTGGACACGCTCTCCGGCGGGCAGCGGCAGCGGGCGCTGCTGGCGCAGGCGCTCGCGGCGCGTTCGCGGCTGCTGCTGCTCGACGAGCCGGGGACCGCGCTGGACGCCGAGGCGCGGGCCGCCGTGCACACGGCGCTCGACCTGGCCAGAGCCAGGGGTGTGACGGTCGTGCACGCGACCCACGACCGGGACGACGCCCTGCGCGCCGACCACTGCGTAGCGTTGGCCGGGGGCCGCGTCACCGACACCGGCACGCCCGCGGCGGTGCTGGAGGGGGCGGCGCGACCAGGCGCCGCACCGGACCGCGTCTTGACGCCCGACGTGGCCTCGACCACACTTCCTACCAGCCGGTAGCCGGACGCGGGTGTCCGGCCGACATCCGTGTTCCGGCACACAGGCGAGGATCCGAATCATGCAGCAGTCCCGGCAGTTCCCCGCTCTGCGCGCCGTCGCCGCCGCGGCGGGCGCGTGCGCCTTCGCGGTGGCGGGTGCGGGCGCCGCGCCCGCGCTGCCGCAGCCCGCGGTGTACGTGGCCCTGGGCGACTCGTTCTCGGCGGGCTCCGGGATCGCACCGGCCGCGCCTGCCAGCGGCATCCCCGGCGACTGCACCCGCTCCGCGGTGAACTACCCCAAGCTGGTGGCGCAGGCGCTGCGCCCGAGCGAGTTCCGCGACGTCACCTGCGGCGCCGCGGTCTCCGCGGATCTGGCGGGCAGGCAGTTCGGGCTGAGCGGCCTCGCCGCGCCGCAGTACGACGCACTGACCCCGGACACCACGCTGGTCACGCTCGGCATGGGCGGCAACGACATCGGCCTGGTGCAGCTCGGGGTGAGCTGCATCAACCCGCTCCCGGAGCCGAACGGCGTCTCCTGCGCGGCGGTGCAGACCGCGGGCGGCCGGGACCGGATCGGCGAGCAGATCGAGCGCTTCGCTCCCACCTACGGCGTCATGATCGAAGAGATCCGCCGCCGCGCCCCCGCGGCCACCATCGTGCTGGTCGGCTACCCGATCGGCATCCGAGACGGCGGCTGCCCGGAGACCCAGCCCGCCTGGGCGGCGGACGCCACCTACCTGCAGGGCAAGATCAACCAGCTGAACGACGTCATGCGGCGCGAGGCGGCCGAGCACGGCGCCGGTTACGTGGACCTCGAGCCCTCCACGCAGGGCCACGACGTGTGCGCGGAGCCGGGCGAGAGCTGGATGGTCGGCGTGGTGCCGACCTCGGCCGATGCCTACGTGCCGCTGCACCCGAATGCCGCAGGGCACCGGAATACCGCGAAGCAGGTGCTGGCCGCGCTCGATCGCTGACGGGTCCCGGCTCGGGGCGGATCACTCCCATTCCACCGCCGGTTCCGGCTCACCCACCGCGGCGGCGACAGCGGCGCGCAGCTTGCGCCCGGGCGGCTCGAACACCGTCACGGTGACGACTCGTTCGCGGCGCCGATACCGCAAGACCCCGACCACCTCACCGTCGGCGAGCACCGCCCCCGGCGGCGAGACAGCGCGCCGGAGCCGCTGCCGCCGCTCCCGTACCGGCACGCACATCGGCGAGGTCGTCCCGCGGGTGCACGTGCGGCGCGCCGCGCACGGACCACAGCGTGACGAGGGCGCGAGCCGGCCCGACCGGCTCCCCCATCCCGCGCCGCGCCAGTGCCTGCGCGGCGGTCCCGAGCCGCGTCTCCTGCACCCCGAGGAAGAGCAGGTCGGCACGCGCGGCAGCGCGCAGCGGCGCACCGAGCCCGTGCCGATCCCAGCGGTACCCGAGCCAGGCGCGCCGGCTCACCGTGACCGGTCGATTCACATCCGCGATTCGAGCCGGTGGAAGAGGAACTCCACCAGGGTGATGAGCGAGCGCAGGCAGGTGCTGCGGTTGCGGGCGTCGAGCCGGACGAGCGGCGTCTCCGGGGCGAGGTCGAGCGCGTCGCGGACCTCCTCCAGCGGATAGCTGCGCGCCCCGTCGAACTCGTTGATCCCCACCGCGTACGGCACCCCGCGCTCCTCCAGCACCGAGAGCACCTCGTCGGCCTTGTCGATCCGCCGCGTATCGATCAGCACCAGCGCACCCAGCGCGCCGCGGGCCAGTTCTTCCCATAGAGGAACGAACCGCTGCTGACCGGGCGTGCCGAACAGGTACAGCGCCAGCTGCGGATTCAAGGTGATCCGCCCGAAGTCCATCGCGACCGTGGTGGAGGTCTTGCCGGGCAGCCCCGCCATGTCGTCGACCCCGACGCTGGCCTCGGTGATGGTCTCCTCGGTCCGCAGTGGCCGGATCTCGGAGATGCTGTTGACGAACGTGGTCTTGCCGACCCCGAAATTCCCCGCCACCAGCAACTTCACCGACCGCGTCACCGTCTCCGGCACATAGTCGACCGACCGGTCAGGCCGGGAGAGCACGGAGCCCATTGAGCACCTCCTCGAGCAGGGCGATATCCGGGACCGCCTCCAGCGGCCGCGGACTGGACAGATGCTCACTGTCGAGCAGGTCCGAGACCACGATCTTCACCACCGACGGCGGCATATCGAGGTAGGCCGCCAGCTCGGCGATCGACAGCGATCCCTTCCGGCTACACACCGACATGACGCGCTTGGCGTCGGGGGTGGCCCCGAGCGGCAGGTCCGCCGCCGCGACCACCAGGGTGACGAGATCCAGTTCGCGGGTGGCGCGCGTGCGGCCGCTGGTGCGGACGTAGGCGCGGACCAGGTCGGGATCGCGGCGGGTCATGGCAGGCCGCCGTCGTCTCTCCGCCGGGGCGCGCTGGCCAGCTCGTGCCCGACTCTGGCGGCGAGTTCGTTCATCCGGTGCGCGACGAGCCCGACGTCGAGGTCGGCCGTGGTCGCCACCCCCAGCAGCGCGCCCTCGCCCGCCGCGGTGATCATGATCATGCCCTCGTCGTACTCGGTCATGTTCTGCCGCACCGCGTTACCGCTGGAGCCGCAGAACTCACCGAGCGCCTTGCCCAGCGACCGCAACCCCGACGCCGCCGCGGCGAACCGCTCGGCATCGTCCTTGGAAATCCCCGCGCTGTGCGCGATACGCAACCCGTCATCGGACAGCAGCACCGCGAACCGGACCCCGGGCACCTCGAGATCCTCGAGAAGCCACCCCAGTTTGTTGCTGCTGTCGGTCACGCTCGGTGTGCCCATCAGGATGTCGTCCCTTCGGTCTGTTCGGATGCGGCGGCACGGCCGCTCTTGGAACCGGACTGCCACGCCGCCGCGATATCCGGCCGCGCCAGCCCGGGGTCGGTGCGCGGGCCGCCGCTCCCGACGGCGGGCGCTACCGCCCGCCGCCTGCGCTTGGGCAGCCCGCCGCTGGTGATCTCGTGCACCGAGAAGGTGTGCTCCTCGTCGTCGGCGTCGGGGGCGGGCTCGACCGGGTCGGGGCGCAGCGCGACCGGCGCCTCGGTGCGCACCGCGGCGACCGGCGCCTCGCTCCGGGCCTGCGCGGCCGGGGCCTCGAGCCGGGGCGGTTGCGCGCCGAACCGGTCGGCGGCGGCCCGCTCGGCGGTGCCGTTCCCGGAGCGCGCGGCACCGACGCCGACCGGCTCCGGCGCGACCTCGACGGGCTCGGCGGCCTGCGGCGGGGTGATCAGCAGGGCTTCGGGGATGTAGACCATCGCCCGCATACCGCCATAGGCATTCGGCCCATCGATATACACCGTGAACCCATACCGACGCGCCAACGCCGCGATACCCGGGAAACCCACCTTCGGCGACGGCCCCAACTGATGGATATCCACCGACCGCTCCCCCGCCAGAACCTGACGCGCCTCCTCCATCTGCTCGGAATTCATCCGAACACCCGCATCATCGACGATCACGGTCACCCCGTGATGCCCCTCCTGAAACCCCACATCCACATACGACGTCGGCGGCGAATACCGCAACGCATTGTCCAACAACGTCGCAAGGGTATGCACCAACGGCTCCACCGCCCGCGAGATCACCATGCGATCCAACTGATTCGACCGCACCCGCAGATAATCCCGAACACGACCCGTGGCCCCACCCACCACATCGGTCAACGACTGCGACGGCCACCGCCGACCCGGCAACCCACCACACACGATCACATACGACTGCGCCTGCCTGATCATCTGCTGCACCGAATGATCGATCCGCGTCAACGTCGCATACACCTCGTCGTCGCGATGCTCCCGCAACGCCGCCGACACCACCTGGCTCACATCCGCACCCAGGCTCACCACCGACGTCCCGAACGACCGCACCGCACCACTGGTCGCGTCCCGCGCCGAACCACCGACCCGCTCCCGCACCGCCTCCTCGGCGGCCTGCACGGCGACCAGCGTCTTCTCCTCGCCGTCGCGGGCGGCCTGCTCGCGGGTCTCGGACTGCAGCAGCCGCAGTTCGTCGGCGTAGCGCTCGGCGGCCCAGCGCAGGCACTGGGCGAAGCGGGTGTTCTCCAGCGCGGGCGGCACCTCGACCGCGGGCGGCGGGGACTGCTCGAACCGGCGGACGGCCTCGGCGACGGTGGGCAGGGTGGTGGCGGCGAGCCGCTCCAGGGCTTCTTCGTGCAGGCGCTGCTCGGCGACGAGCGCGTCGATGCGGGCCTGTCTGCGGCGGACCACCAGCACCGCGTAGATCGTCACCGCCGCGACCAGGACGACGGCGACGATCCATGGAAGCACCAGGGCGAAATCTGAATTCATCAGCTCTCTCGTGTTGAGGGACTCGAAGATCGAGGGATCGGACGCGCACGGATCGCGGGCGAGCTACCGGGAGGCAGGCGGCGGGGCGGCGGCGCGGCACGGGAGCGGCCGACGCGCGAGGGGCTGCCTCGTCTCACGATCACCGCCTTCTGCCACCAAGCCAGCAATGCCTTCTCCGTACCCCGCGGGCACACCGTGCAATGCCCTTGCCGTCAGGTCTTTTTCACCCGGGACAACCAGCCGCGACGGAGCTGTCCGGCCACACGGAACCCGACGATGTGGCACACAGTAGCAGTATCACGAAAAAGTCTCGATCGGTCGGTGTCGGCACAATTCCGGCGTCTACGGTCCGCTTCGGGCGAATCCCTGGAAAACGCCGATCGGCCGGGCCCCGTGAC